>DSBH01000165.1 GCA_011056825.1 Deltaproteobacteria bacterium
ATTCAACGGCCTGGGACGACCTCTCTTCGGTTCCGTCACGGACAAGCTGAATCCCCAGAAGGCGGCAATTATTTCTTTTGTCATTATTCTGGTCTGCTCGCTGGGCATGCTGGTCGCGAAAGAGGGAAGCGTTGTGCTTTACGTTACCTGTTTCATCGGATTCTGGCTCTGCCTGGGCGGCTGGCTGGCCATAGGTCCCACGGCGACAAACGCCTACTTCGGCGTGACTAATTATGCCAAGAACTACGGCGTTGTTTTTCTGGCCTACGGTTTGGGGGCGATCCTGGGAAGTATTATCTCCGGGCAGGCCCGCGACGTGTTCGGTTCCTACATGTTTGCCTTCATTCCCACGGCGGTTCTGGCGGTACTGGGTATCATCATCGCCTTTGTGATGATGACGCCGCCAAAGAAATAACGCGTGCGTGTTCGTTTGACAGGGGCGCCTTTCGGCGTCCCTGTTTTTTTTCAATAGTTTCATGCTCCCGATCCCGTCGGCAGTTGCCAAAGAAGTATTTTTTCTGTATGAACGTGTCTGAGAATTTTAAAAAGGAGGTAACGGGTTGATGGAGAACGAAACAATGAAAATTATCGACAATACCGCAAACCCTGCTCCCCTGGGACTCATGGGGTTCGGCATGACGACGGTACTCTTGAACGTTCATAACGCGGGATTCACGTCACTTGACACGATGATTCTTGCAATGGGAATTTTCTACGGCGGCCTGGCGCAGGTGATAGCCGGCATATTTGAATGGAAAAAGAATAACACCTTCGGAACGACGGCATTCACATCATACGGCCTCTTCTGGCTTTCTCTTGTTTTTCTGTTGCTCATGAACGAATGGGGATGGTGGCAGGGATCAACCGGGGGCGCAATGGCTGTTTACCTGTTCATGTGGGGACTTTTTACCTTCTTTATGTTTATAGCAACATTGAGATTAACCAGGGCGCTCCAGGTCGTTTTCGGCACACTGACCATCTTGTTCTGGCTCCTGGCATTGGGCGATGCATCAGGAAGCACTGCAATTACTCATATCGCGGGGTACGAGGGAATCCTGTGCGGCTTCTCGGCGATCTACGCGGCGATGGCCCAGGTCTGGAACGAATATTACGGTAAGACCGTGCTTCCCCTGGGATAGTGCTGAATTAATAAGTAAAACACGATATAAATGCGGCAGGCGTTTCCCGCGCGGCAATTGATATCGATAGATTCGCCTATTTGTGCTGGATTCTGTTTTGTGGCATAACACCGAGCCGGGGAAATGAGTATTTTCAGAAACAACTCTGTTTCCGCCGCCGGGTTCCCGGACGATTCATCGCGGCGGTAAGGAATACCGTCGGGTTGTTGCGTCGCAGCCTTGAAACCCGTGGCCGCCTATTCTCATTCGTGGAGGGAAAAGGATGTCCGAATTACCTGATATTCTCGGGTCCACCTGGCCCGTTATTCAGGGTCCCATCGGTTCCATGAACAGTCCCGAGATGGTCGCGGCTGTTTCCGAGGCGGGAGGATTCGGCATGCTTGCTCTCGGGTTCATCCGCGACATCGATGAAGCACGATCGCTCGTGAACACCGTCCGGGGGCTGACGGACAAACCTTTCGGCGCCAACGTGGTTATCATGAATCCGCTTCATCGTGAGATTCTCGAGGTGCTTGCCGGGGCGGGCGTGACCACGGTCACCACCTCGGTTGGACAGCCGGGCGATATCTATCCGTTGATCCACGAGCTGGGGATGAGGGGGCTGCACGTGGTGCTCTCGCTGGCGCATGCCGTGAAGGCCGAGACATCGGGCGCCGACGGGGTGGTCGTGGCTGGATGCGAGGCGGGCGGGCTTCGTTCCAGAAAACCGGAAACATCAACGATGATCCTGGTGCCCCTGGTTTGCGACCACGTTTCGATACCGGTGGTGGCCGCCGGCGGCATCGCCGATTCGAGAGGATACCGCGCAGCCCTTGCCCTTGGAGCGCAGGGCGTCCAGGTAGGAACGCGGTTCCTCGTTTCAAAGGAAAGCATTGTCCATGAAGCATGGAAACAGACGGTGGTTGATTGCGGCGACGGGGGGACCGACCTGTTGCCGGTGGGCAACATGATGACGCGGGCCGTCGTAACGCCGGGTATTCGGAAACTCATGGAAGACCCATCGGTGAACCTGGAGGAGGAACTGCTCGCCGTCGATCGGACAAAGGCCTGGGAGACCGGCGACCTGGAGAACGCCCTTGCGGGCGCGGGCCAGGTGAGTGCTCTCATCAGGGACGTCAAATCAGTCCGCGAGATCATTGAGGAGATGGTATCCTGAGACAATAGGTGGACGGTGCGCCACCCGATGCGGGAAGGAGAGGCAGATCATTGACTTCCCGCGGTTTTCCTGTTATTACCTGCGCCCCCGCCGGGGGATATATTACTATACGGGGAGTTATTATTCTTGAAGAAAAAGCGTATTTTAAGCGGCATGCGGCCCACCGGCAAGCTCCACCTGGGAAATCTCCACGGAGCCTTGAAGAACTGGGTAAGCCTTCAGAATGACGACGGATACGAATGTTTCTATTTCGTCGCCGACTGGCATGCCCTGACCAGTGATTATAAAGACACGTCGGAAATCGGCGAAAACACAATCGACATGCTCGTGGACTGGCTGAGCGCCGGCCTGGATCCTTCCCGGAGCGTCCTGTTTCTGCAGTCGGAAGTTGCTGAACACGCGGAGCTTTTTCTTGTTCTTTCCATGATAACGCCCCTGGCGTGGCTTGAGCGAAATCCGACCTACAAGGAAATGAGAGAAGAACTTGCCGATCGTGACCTGTCGACGGCCGGTTTTCTGGGATACCCCGTTCTTCAGGCGGCGGATATCATCATGTACAAGGCTTACGGTGTTCCCGTGGGCGTCGACCAGCTTCCGCACATCGAACTGACGCGGGAAATAGCGCGGCGCTTTAATTTTATCTTTCGGGAAGTATTTCCTGTGCCCGAGCCGCTTCTGGCGGACGTGCCGAAACTTCTGGGCATCGACGGACGCAAGATGAGCAAGTCCTATGACAACTCGATATACCTGCGTGACCGGGGTGATACACTTTACGGCAAGATCCTGGCCATGTTCACCGATCCGGATCGCAAGAAGAAAAGTGATCCCGGTCGGCCGGAGCTGTGCAACGTGTTTGCTTTTCACCGGTTGTACAGTCCCGCGTCGGAGGTCGAGCAGATAGAGGAAGATTGCAGAAAAGCGGCAATCGGATGCGTTGAGTGCAAACGCCGCCTCGCAGTGGCCGTTGCCGAGGGCATGGCGCCCTTCCATGAAATTCAGGACCATTACTTCAATAATCTCGATGAGGTGCGGGACATTCTGGCCGCCGGCACCGACAGGGCGCGCGAAATCGCCCGCCTCACCATGGACGAGGTCAGAGACGCCCTGAAGATTTACCGGATCAACAAGGCGTAAATGAACGGGGCGCCGATCGGGGGGATATCCGGTGTCATGGACTACAGGATAAAACTCGATATATTTGAAGGTCCGCTCGATCTTCTGCTCTATCTCATCAGAAAAAACGAAATCGATATCTACGACATTCCCATCTCCATGATTACCGAGCAGTATATCGCCTACCTTGACGCGATGAAGTCTCTTAATCTCGACCTGGCGGGTGAATACCTCGTTCTGGCGGCGACCCTTTTGCATATCAAGTCCCGTATGCTTCTGCCGGTTCACGAGGAAGAAGGAGCGGAAGAAGAAGATCCCCGTGCTGAACTGGTGCGCCAGCTCCTGGAATACCAGGCATTCAAGGAGGCGGCCCTCGACTTGAACAATCGCAAGCTGCTCGACCGGGACTTGTTTGCCAGGCAGGAGCCGGTTGACGATATTGATGATGACGGGGACAGCCCGATTCGTGAAGTAGGGGTGTTCGAGCTGGTAAAAGCCTTCCAGCGGGTGATAACCGAGCGCGGGGGGGATTTCACCATGGAAATCGACACGGAAACCATGTCGCTTTCGCAACGGGTCAGTGAAATTCTCGATCTGCTCAATGAAAAACGAACACTTACCTTCGATGAATTGCTGGGGCGGGAATTCAATCGGCGATCCGTCGTCTTTACCTTTCTCGCACTTCTTGAGTTAATGAAGATGAGAGTGGCCCGGGCTTTTCAGCAGGCCCCCTACGAGACAATCCGCATATACCTGGCCGTTGAGCTGGAGGGAACGGAGGACCATGAAGGAGCTGAAAACGATTATTGAGTCCCTGCTGTTTGTATCCGACATTCCACTATCCATAAAGAAAATGAAAGAACTCCTCGACGACGTGTCGGAAGCCGATGTCGCCGCCGCGGTACGGGAACTTGTCGACGAGTATTCGCGAAGAGAGGGTGGTGTTTTCCTGGCGGAGGTGGCCGGCGGATTCCAGTTCCGTACGGCCGATATTTCCACGCCGTGGATTCTGAAGCTTCGGGGCGGTCGACCCGCCTCGCTCAGTCAGGCCGCCCTGGAAACCCTCGCCGTTGTTGCCTACCGACAGCCGGTTCTGAAATCCGATATCGAGCAGGTACGGGGAGTTGATGTAAGCGCCGCCCTGAAAGGGCTGCTGGAAAAAAACCTCGTTCGTGTCGTCGGACGAAAGGACGTTCCCGGCAGGCCGATCATGTACGGAACCACGAAAAGATTCCTCGAGGTGTTCGGCCTGAAGGACCTGTCGGAACTGCCGACGCTCAGGGAGTTGAATGAGCTGGAGGAGGAAGAACCCTTTGACTGAACGTCTGCAGAAAATCATCGCGGCGGCCGGCATCGCCTCCCGCCGTGCGGCCGAACAGCTTATTCGGGAAGGCCGCGTCAGCGTTAACGGCGTGGTTGTCACCGAGCTGGGCGTCAAGGCCGATCCCGGCGCGGACGTTATTCGCGTTAACGGCGCCCGCATTACCGTGGACACGTCGAAAGTGTATTTGATCCTGCACAAGCCGGCGGGGTACCTGACGGCCATGAGTGATTCCCGGGGCAGAAAAACAGTCGCCGACCTGATACCCGGTTTTGCCGAGCGGCTGGTACCGGTGGGTCGGCTTGACTACGCGTCTGAAGGTCTTCTGATCATGACCAACGACGGTTATTTTTCCTACCGCCTGCAGCATCCGAAATTCGCCGTTCCCAAGACCTACCGTGTCAAGATCCGCGGTTCGATTGACAGGGCGAGCCTTTCGGCGATGCGAAAAGGTATAAGTCTCAGCGACGGCTTTTTCATTCCCCGCGAAGTCGACCTGGAAAAGACCAACAAAAAAAGTACCTGGTTGCGCATAACCATCGAAGAGGGCAGGTACAGAATCGTGCGACGGTATCTCGAGGCACAGGGTTTCCCGGTGGTGCGTCTTATTCGCATGGCTGAGGGGAATGTGGAACTGGGCGATCTGAAACCCGGGGAATACAGGTTCGTGAGTTCGAAAGAATTAAAACATCTGGGCGGTGCCGGGCGATGAGAAGTTCTTGAAAAATATCTTGACATTAGAAGCAAAATAAATAATACCTAGCGCTGATTGGACGGCAGGACCCGTAATGCCGGAACGACGGCAGGTAAATGAAAACCGGAAACAATTCCTTGAAGAGGGGGCTGTATGAACAAGTCGGAACTGATATCTGCGTTGAGCAAAAAAGAAGGTCTCACGGAAAAGCAGGCCTCGGATACGGTCAATCTGATATTTAAAAGTTTCAGCGCTGAACTGCAAAAAGGAAATCGCATCGAGATACGCGGGTTCGGAAGCTTTGTGGTCCGGGAGTACAACGCTTACACCGGCAGAAATCCGAAAACAGGCGGTGTGATCCAGGTCGCTCCGAAGAAACTTCCCTTCTTCAAGGTTGGAAAAGATCTGAAGGAAAAAGTGAATTCGGGGAAATAAGAAGTTGGCTCGTTTGAGTCAGTCCTGTGTTGAGAATAAATGATGCGGCGAACCGGTGATGTTCTGAGGGAGCGAAATGCTCCCTTTTTCTTTTGGAAAAACCGGGAACGCGGAGTTGTGGCGCCTCTGGTGAGTCAGCGGCGCAGGCGGGTATTTTTCACCGTTCACGGGGGCGGTTTGTGCTGAGCGGTGTTTCGCCGTGCCTGCATATTTTACTTGACCGGAGTAGGGAATATGCAAAACTGATGAGAAGAGATGTTTATGAGCGCCCGGAAGAATGCATTGACGGGCGCAGGCCAGAATGCTGAAAGACAGTGAACGGATATGACAAAAGAAAAGAAAAAAACTTCAAGAAATACCGGGGATGACGGTTCCGCTCTCCGGAAGGACGATCTTCATCGGGGCGAGTACGAGAATTTGTACCAGGCACTGGCCGAAAGCTCCCAAACCGGTGTTTACGTCGCCCAGCGGGGAAAGTTCCGCTTCGTCAATCCCTACATGCTCAATTATTCCGGATATGGCGAGGACGAGTGGATTGGCCGGGATGTCACGAGTTTCCTGTATCCCGATGATCGGGAACCGACGAGAAGAAACGCCATCGCCATGCTGAAGGGCGAGCGCACGGCGCCCTATGAATACCGTTTCGTTACGAAAAACGGCCAGACGCGGTGGATCATGGAAAATATCATATCGGTTCAGTTCCACGGGGAACGTGCAGTGTTGGGAAACACCATGGATGTCACCGAGGAAAGGGAGGCGAAAGCGAAACTCGCCGAGGCGGAGCAATTGTACCGGAGTTTCACGAACAATACACAGACCGGTGTCTTTGTTGCCAGAAAAGGGAAGGTCCGGTTTGCCAATCCTCATCTGCTCGCCTATACGCAGTGCGAACGGATGGAGGATCTTATCGGAAGCGATCTTGTCGATTTTATTTATTCAGAGGACCGGGAATCCGCTGCTGAACACGCCCGCCAGATGCTGCGCGGAGAACGCTCCTATCCTTACGAATACCGGATGGTACGAAAAGACGGAAGTATCCGGTGGATCCTTGAAACGGTGGCGCCTATCGATTACATGGGCGAACCGGCTGTCCTGGGAAGTTCCATCGACATTACCGAGCTCGTGAAAATGAAGGAACATCTCGTCGAGGTACGGGCCCTCGAATCAAGTCTTCTGGCCGCGGTACCACATGCCGTAATCGGACTTGAAAACAGGCGGATCGTTTTTGCCAACGATTCCGTCGAAACGGTGTTCGGCTGGAACCCGCAGGAACTGATAGGCAGACAGACGAGGGTCCTGTATCGTTCCGACGAAGACTACGAGGCCATCGCGAAACATTTTTATCCCATGCTGGAACGTGTCAGGACCACGAACGGAGAATTCCGGTGCGTAAAGAAAGACGGAACCGTTATCGAGTGCCTGATGAGCGCCGCGCGGGTCGGCGAGGAGCTCAAAAACGGGCGCATTGTTGTCGTATACGAAGACATTACCAGGCGGAAGCAAAGCGAGCGGGCTCTTCGGGAAAGTGAAGAAAAATACGCCGCCCTGGTGGAACAGGCCATGGACGGTATCGTCATTGTCCAGAACGGCTCCTGTCTTTTCGCCAACAAGGCAATGGCGGCCATGTCCGGGTACGAAGTCGGCAAGCTGACGGGAATGCCGTTTCAGGACCTGCTGGTGGAGGGAGAAAGAGACCGCGTGTGCGGCCAGTATCTGCGGGAGGCAACCGGAGGGAATAAACCGGCGCTGTTCGAAAGCTGCCTGCTCTGCAGTGACGGATCGGTGAAAGACGTGGAGATCGCTTTCGGAGCCGTTACAATAGAGGGACAGCGCGCTGAAATGGGGTATATCCGTGATATCACCTTCAGGAAAAAGGCGCAGGATGAAATACGCCGCACAGTGGACAGGCTGAAAAAACGCCTCGAAGAAACGGTGAGCGCCCTTGCCTCCATCACCGAAAAACGCGACCCCTACACGGCGGGACACCAGCAGCGGGTGGCGGAACTCACCTCAGCCATAGCTGAAGAAATGGATATCGGCGATGACCGGACGGAAGGGGCTGTTGTGGCCGCTACGCTTCATGATATCGGCAAGATATACGAACCCTCCGAGATATTGAGCAAACCCGATCTGCTTACGGACATCGAATATCTCATGATGAAGGTTCACCCGGAGATCGGATACGATATTTTAAAAAATATTGATTTTCCCTGGCCCGTCGCGCGTATCGTTCGCCAACACCATGAACGGATGGATGGTTCCGGCTATCCCGACGGATTGGCCGGAAACGAGATTTTACTGGAAGCCAGGATCATCGCCGTGGCGGACGTGGTGGAAGCAATGGCGTCACACCGGCCCTACCGGTCGGCTCTGGGTATTGACTCGGCCCTGGAGGAAATCACGAAGTACAGGGGGAAATTATATGATCCCGACGTGGTGGATGCCTGCGTCAAGCTTTTCAAAGAGAAAAATTTTGCCTTCAGCACGAGCAGCGAAGAAGAACTTGTGCTGAAGGGGAAACACCGACCGGGTGCCTGATTGATCAGTTCACAATCCATGAAGCGGTATTATATTCAAACATTCGGATGCCAGATGAATGTCCGGGACTCGGAACTCGCGGCGGGCCTTCTTGAAAAAGAAGGATACCGGTTGACCGGTAACCCGGCCGAGGCCGATCTCGTTCTTGTCAACACCTGCACCGTCCGGGAAAAGGCCGAGCAGAAAGCTCACAGTTTCATCGGACGAGTCGGAAAGTTCAAGGCGAAGCGCCCCGGTCTGATTCTCGGCGTCATGGGATGTCTGGCCCAGCAGTGGGGAAGGGAGTTTTTTAAACGTTCTCCCTACATCGATTTCGTTTGTGGAACTCATGCGCTGGATCGCATTCCGGACATGGCGAGAGAGGTACGCGCGGGGAAAAAACACCCGGCGGACACGGCGTTCCGGGATTATCCGGCATCGCTGGCGGTGCATTCCCCTCCTCACCCCGGGGAAATCGCGTCGTATGTCAACATCATGCAGGGGTGCGATAATTTCTGCGCCTACTGTATCGTTCCCTACGTCAGGGGCAGGGAACGGAGCCGGCCTTCAGACGACATCATCGATGAAGTGGACCGGCTTGCCGAAGCCGGTGTCAAGGAAGTGACCCTGCTTGGGCAGAACGTAAATTCTTACGGAACGGGATTGGAAGAAGATATAAATTTCCCGTTGCTTTTAAAGCGTCTCGGCGCCGTACAGGGAATCGAGCGGATCAGGTTCACCACATCTCATCCGAAGGATATTTCTGAGGCACTTATGGATGCGTTTCTTGAAATCGATTCCCTCTGCGGTTACCTGCACCTTCCTTTTCAGGCCGGGTCAAATCGCGTGCTCAAGCGGATGAACCGGGGGTATACAGCGGAGGAATACCTGGGGAAAATTAACGGTTTGCGAAGCCGTGTTCCATCGCTGGGTCTGAGTACCGACATTATCGTGGGATTCCCCGGTGAAAGCGGCGAGGACTTTCAAAAAACTATTGACCTTATAGAGAAAGTAAGGTTTGATAATGCCTTTTCATTCAAGTATTCCGATCGCCCCGGCACTGCAGCGGCGGGATATGATGGAAAGGTTGACGAGATCGAGAAGAGCAGGCGGTTGACCTACCTGCAAAAGCTTCAGGCCGGTTATACTCTCGAGAAAAACAAAGCCCTTGAAGGAACGGTGCAGGAAGTCCTGGTAGAAGGACCGAGCAAGGGCGGATTTCCCAACGTGACGGGACGGACCAGGGGAAATAAAGTCGTGAATTTTCAAGGCGATGCCGCCTTGTTCGGGAAGACGGTTCTGGTTAAAATAACGCATGGCTTCGCCCATTCTCTCAGGGGTGAAATGGTTCAGGGAGGAGACGTCGAATCATGCTCATAGAAATGAAGGTTTTCGGACTTGCAATCGACCCCACCGCAGGAACTCCCATCGTCATATTGAAAGATACAGAGGGAAAACGGGCGGTTCCCATTTGGATCGGTCTTTTCGAGGCGAGCGCCATTGCCACGCAGCTGGAACGAATTGACCTGTCCCGGCCCATGACCCATGACCTGGCGCAAAACATCATCGGCGCTCTCGAGGCGCGGATTACCAGGATCGTGATCAACGATTTGAAAAACAATACCTTCTTCGCGGTAATCCACCTGGAACGGGGCGATACGGAGCTGATGATTGATTCGAGACCCAGCGACGCCATAGCGCTGGCGCTCAGGGCCGATGCACCGATTTTCGTGGATGATAAGGTCGTCGAAAAGTCCATGGACATTCACTTTACGAAGCAGGTGGGCGATCTCAACA
>DSBH01000237.1 GCA_011056825.1 Deltaproteobacteria bacterium
GAAGAGAAGGTGTCAGCCAATCATGAGTTGTTGCCTTGTAGTGTAATGAATCCCTGACTTGGAACATTGTCCCAGAAACGCGTCGCAACAATATAGTGCAAGAGACGTTCAAGTTTATTCCTGACGACCGCGTGATAATCGTTTCCGTACGCGTATTTTGAAAGGACGGGCACCCCGGGATCAGACTGGGTCTTTGCCGGGTAATAATTTAAAATAACGGAGATGACCGATCGGGCGCCCTCGACCAGCTTGGTCGGATCGGTTCGTTTCTCGGCATGGCGGGCCATATAACGCATGTCGGCGTGATAATGATGGTCAAGCCAGTCCCGCAAATGAACGGCATCTTCAACCAGTTCCTCGGCACGGGCGATCCCGCAGTCGTCAAATCCAAGCCTGCGGGCTTCCTTCTTTATCATGGCGGATTGTTCGCGAAGGCCTGAACTGTCAGCGTCACCCACCGTGGTATGTGATTCCGGTGTTTTCATTTATTTCCCTGTCTCCGCGCTGCGCGCAGTAACGTAACTACCACCGCTCCGGCCGCCCGACTTTCTTTACTCACTCAACCGGTGGATGGACGATGTCAAAAAAATAACCAGTAATAATAAGAAAAAATCCGCACGGGGGTCAAGTTCGCCCTGCTTCTCAAAATCCGTGTCATGTTTTACCTGGAGCGGTTACGAGCGACCGGCGGGGACGGCGCAGAACACCGAACGGCTTCGCCAGAAACCGGCCATTCTGATCCCACCGGCACTGCCGACACCCGGCCATCCCGGCCCGTATCACACCCACCCGGTCATCCTGAGCCCTGTCGAATGATAGACCGGGCAGGCAAGAACCGGACACTACCCCGAATCCTTTCCCCCGCAGAACGTTCCTCTTTCGAGGAGCAAACAATTCATCGGCGGTTCGGTTTGTTTTGTCCATTCGGCAAACTCACACGTTTGATCCGTATGCGTTCCGGGCAACATATATCATGTCAAATCAACGAACCGTTGAACTGGTTATGCCGTGAACAGGCATCACGCATGACGGATTTGGGGGGTAATTGTTCGCGACACGTCACGAATAAAAATTTGACTCGAAACATCCTCATCCCTAAAATTATGCGTATCGCAAGCATGGTTGCAGAGCCGAATCGTTTGTGGCGACGGGAAATAGCGACTGCGCCGAACATTCCTGCCGGTACGTCTGAAGAATTCTGCTACCAAAATCAGGCCGTTCCGGTTATGGTAGCCGGGCACACGAACGGAGTCTCCGGCAACCGGAGCAATCCGATTTTTAATCGACAAGGAGCACTAGATGAACGATCGACCCGTAATTTCACCGTTTGAATCAGAAGCCAGGGATTTCGATGACTGGTTTTTCCACAACCGGAACGTGTTTGAATCGGAGCTGAAGGCAACCGCACGTTTTGTAACTGATCCCGAGCGGACCCTGAGTGTGGGAGCCGGCAGCGGCATCTTTGACGAGCGCCTGGGAATTCAACACGGGGTCGAGCCCGCGGCGGGCATGGCCGAACTGGCCCGGCAACGTGGCATCAACGTAAAGATAGGAAACGCGGAAGACCTTCCTTACCCGGATGGCAGTTTCAGGGGTATTTTGCTGAACACGGTGCTCAGTTACGTGTCCGACCGGCCGCGCGCCGTGGCCGAGGCCGCCAGGGTCCTGGAGCCGGGCGGCCATATCATAGTGTCCTACATCTGCCGGGAGGGTTCCTACGCGATGCTCTACGACCTGGCCGTGGCGAGAGGTAAACACGATCCCGAGGCAGCCCCTCCCGTGCCGTACCCCCTCAAGTTTATGCAAGGCACCCACTGGTGTTCCACCGATGAGATTATTTCCCTGTTGAACGGCGCCGGGTTCAAAGACCTTGATTTTGTTCAGACCCTGACACGCCATCCCCGGTATTCCGTGCTTGAAGTGGAAGAACCGGTCCCCGGTTACGACAGGGGCGACTATGTTGTCGTGAGGGGGACAAGAAAATGAATCTCACCCGGGAACTCCGTAGCGGGGCTGACGATATCTGGCGCAGTATGCTGAATCATCCCTTTCCCGCCGCCCTGTGCCGTGGAGACCTGCCTATTGAAAAATTCAAACGATACCTGCTCCAGGATTACGGGTACCTCCTGGGAGCCTTGCAGAATTTTTGCCTCCTTGCCTCGCGGACCGACAACGAGCACATACTGCTCGACCTGGTCGCCCTCATCGGCGAGGAAGCCGAGGGAGAAATATCCGATTACCAGCGCTTTATCGCGCAACTCGGCTTTACCCTTGACGACGCCCGGGCCGTAAAACCTTTTGCCACCAGGCGAAACTACCTGGATTTTCTGCTGACCGCCAGCGCCGAACGTCCCTTCGCCGAAGGCCTGACCGCAACCCTGCCCTGTTTCTGGAGTTACCTGGAGATTGCCGAGCACCACCGGAAAGAATTGACCGGGGCGGCAGACTCGCCGCTGCGTCAATGGATGGAAGTATACCTCAACGAGGAATATCATGCCCTTGTCGACAGATTGCGGAGCCTGGTCGAAACAGCGGCTGACGGACATCCTTTTGAACCGCTGCTCGAGGTCTTCCGCGAGGCCTCCCTCTGGGAACTGCAATACTGGGACGAAGCGTGGGAAGAAACCCGATAAGGAAACAGTATGAGAGTTTTGAAAAATTCCCTTTGGCTTCAATGCCGTCATGCCGGACCCGATCCGGCATCCAGTGTTTTTAAATATTTCTGGATTCCGGCCGCCGCCTGTTTTAATGCCCGAGGGGTGCTATAGTGCCCGTAATGGTGAATAGCGGGAAGGGGCATTATTCAAAGGTCTCAGTATAATTACGGTGTGACAATCCCGCCTGCGGCTGATACTCCCGTTGACACATCGCCGTGCGATCCCTATGTTCACCGATCAGGAGGAATGTCATGAACAACAAACGCCTGACCATTCCCGTGACAGATACTGAATCCGTATCAGCCGTATTGACGCTCCCCTCGAAAAAAAGCGCCGTGAAGAAGACGGGAGTAATAACAGCCCACGGCGCGGGCAACGACATGAACAACCCCCTGATCGTCGCTTTTACCGACGGTATGGCGGTCAATGGGTATCCGGCCCTGCGCTTTAATTTTCCTTACCGGGAACAGGGAAGGCGGACGCCGGACGGCGGCAAAAAACTCGAGCATACCTGGGCGGCGGTATACCGGTATTTTACGGAACACCTTTCCCCTGATCTGGAACACGTGGCAGCCGCCGGCAAATCGATGGGGGGACGTGTGGCTTCCCAGATGGCGGCCCGGCATGAGCTGCCGGTCGACGGCATCATTTTCCTGGGATATCCGTTACACCCGGCGGGCGATCACTCACGGATCAAGGACGCGCATCTGTACCAGATCACGCTGCCCCTGTTGTTTTTCGCCGGCACGCGCGACAGGCTGTGCGATCCCGACATTCTGAAGACCGTACTCTCACGGCTTTCCGTACCGTGGGAACTGAACATGATCGAGGGAGGCGACCATTCTTTTCACATTCCCAAATCCGCGGGCCTGCATGAGGCGGACATTTTCGAAAGGATCGTCGCCATCTCGGCGGAATGGCTGAAAACGACGTTTGCTGCGTGATCACGTATCGCGGCATGTCGGTTGGCGTCGATCCGGTCCCTGCTCGTAAAAATAAATAGGATCGTTGTACATGGTGGCGGAAGGACGGACCATCTTTACCGGCGTCCAGCCCGGCAGAGGAAAATTGCAGGAGACAACGCGGCAGCCCGGCCGCAACTCTTCCCGGAGCTTCCCGGCAAGTTGCGGCATGACATCGGGGAAAAGGTAACAGAAAACGACGTCCGCTTTCCCCAGGTCCTCGCGCCAGAAGTTTCGCCAGCGAACGCTGACCTGCGGCCGTCCCAGGCTCAGAACCCAGGCGATCACAAACGGCAGCGGGTTGATCTCGTACCCCCGGCAGCGGGCACCGTACAGCCGTGCCGCCGCGCGGATCACCCGCCCGTCGCCGCACCCCAGGTCGACAAGATACTGCTCCTGCGTCATGGGAAGATGATCGAGGGCGGTCTTCACCCTGATCCGGGCCGAGGGATGAAACATGGCGCCCCGCGTGACGGGCGCGGCTATGACGACGGAGAAAGCGACGAGCAGGACGGCGCCGATTGTTACCGAAACAACTGAAAATATTATAATTATAAAAGTGTTCACTGGTTCCGGCCGCTGCCTTACCTGCTGTTCATGACACGTGCCGTGCGACTTTTCCGCTCGTAAAAAACAGGCCCGCCGACCGATGGTTCCGCCGGACGCAATTTCAGCACGGTTCAATGAGACGACGAAGACATCATGTCGAGAATTTTCCTGATCAGGATGTCCGGTATGTCATCCTCTTCCACGGGCCGCCTGTCGACCATCAATCCCTCCACTGAGATAATCGGGCCGTCCCGTTCCGAATAGTCTTCCTCGAGACAGGCGTGCTCGCAACCGTTGATAAGCAACAGGAGATCAACCGCCCTGCTCCTGTCGGTGGTAATGTCGACAGCCGTCTGAAGTTTCGCGAGACCTTCCCGCAGATCTTTTACAACACGGGTTCTGTCTATCTGGGGATTGCATCCGCCGCAATATCTGAGTCCGATTGTGTACATGTAATCAATATATCTCCGTCTCACGTCCCCGCAGTTTTTTCTTCACCTCGTTCCAGTGCGTCGTCTCATCTTTGCCGATGATACGTTCAAAATAGTCGTCCCGGTTTATGCCGGCGACGGTTTTGGCAAGTTCCATCTTTTTCTCGATTCCGCTCCTGCGCGCGATCATGATCTTCTGCGCCGCGGGGGACCCGGCGCCGTGCATCGCCTCGGGAAGCCCCGCTCCCACGGACATGTTCTCGATCAACCGCAGCATCCTGATGATATCCAGGGGAGAAAATCCCTGCTTGCCGGCGAAACACTCAAAAAGGGTTTCCCTGATTTCCGGATTTTCAAGGTCTTTCTCGGAAGGCAGCGTTATGATCTTGCCTCCGGCTATATCCTGGGCAAGCCTCATCCATTCATACACCATCCTGGTGATATTCAGCTTCGTCACGTTGGCAAGGAGCGGATGTATGTTATAGGCGCCGGAGGGTGTCTTATGACCCTCGTAGGAACAGGCGAGCGTGCAGGACCAGCAGGTCTCCGCCATGGCGATCATATCGGTCAGTTTGTCCACGATGTGAGAAGATCTCTCCACCCCGTGCGCTTCGGCTATCCAGTTGGAACCGCCGATTACCACGTCCGCGAGACCCACCTTGCACCCGCCGTAATTACTTCTGTGGTATCCGGCGAAGGTCTCCACCAGCTCAGTGGTGAAGTCGTACTCGCCCGCCATGAAGACCCGTTCCCAGGGAACGAAGACATCCTTGAAAACAATGACCGCCTCGCCGCCCACGATTCCGTATTTCGGGTTCCCTCCGTCGAGTACGCCGTCGAGACGTCTTGTGTCGTTGGTCTGCCTGCTGAATATATAGGAAACCCCTTCGGTGTCTGCCGGAAGCGCGAAGGAAAGAGCGAAATCAGCGTCCTCTTCGCTCATGGTCCTGGTCGGCATGACAAGAATCTCATGACTGTTGACGGCGCCGGTAATGTGCGCCTTCATTCCTGAAACGATGATGCCGTCATCGAGCCGTTCCTTTATGTGAAGATAGGCATCGGGATGCTGCTGCATGGAAGGACGGCGGCTCCTGTCGCCCCGCGCGTCCGTCATGGCGCCGGAAGGCATCCAGTCGTTTTCCTGTACCTGCAGCAGGTAATCCCTGAATCTTTCGTGATAATCGGTCCCGTATTTCTGATCGATGTCGTAACTTGTCACATACACCGCGTTGAGGCCGTCAAGTCCCACGCATCGTTGAAAGCAGGTGCCGGTTTTCTGGCCGAGCAATCTCATCATGCGTACTTTTTTTACCAGGTCATCGATACTGTGATGGATGTGAGTAAAGCGATTGATCCTTTCTCCCGTCACGTGAGAGACCGCCGTCATAATCTCCTGGTACTCCGGCTCATGGGCCAGCTCGTAGGTCATGGCCGCCGTATGAATATGGGGCTGGAACATCGGTTCATCGACGACGTTCTTGATCTTCCGGCCCAGAAAATAGACCTCCCGATTCAATCCCCTGAGGGACTCGATATATTCCTTTCCGTTCATCATGGCTTCCACCCCTTTCAAACGTGATGATGCAGTATTATCCCCCTGCCCGGCCTGTTCCGGCAAAGATCAGCCTGGCAGCACATGCGAAAAACATTTTTATAATACATTTTTTGTTCCGCCACAAACCACTCGGTATTGAATCCCACGATTTCCCCGGGATACGGACATTCACGTCTTGTAAAACCACCTTGTTTCAGGTAAATGTCTGACACACACGAAAAATCACGCGCCGGCGCCGGTGACAGCGCGGCACACCGGGCGGCGCTCTTCCGGAAAGAGAAACTCCCATGATGGAACTGAACATTCCCGGCTACGGAAGTCTCAGGCTGTCGTTTCTTGTTCTCGACTACAACGGAACTCTCGCCTGCGACGGCCGCCTGATTCCCGCGGCGCGGGAACGTCTCGCGGAACTGTCAAAACATCTGGACGTTCATATTCTCACGGCGGACACCTTCGGTAACGTGACGCGGGAAACGAGCAGTCTCCAGTGCAACGTCGCGACTATCGGAAAGGAGCACCAGGCACGGGCCAAAGTTGACTACGTCAGGCGCCTGGGCGAGCGCGAAACCGTTGCCCTGGGAAACGGCAGGAACGACGTCATGATGCTTCAGGAAGCGGCCCTGGGAATCGCCGTCCTTCAGGAAGAAGGATGCGCCGTTGAGGCGCTCCTGGCGGCGGATATTGTAACGACGAGCGTCGTGGACGCCCTCGATCTCCTGCTCCATCCCCTTCGACTGACGGCGACCCTCCGTTCGTAACGCGAAAACAACCGTTTGGAGATTTCCGAATAGCCGCGAAAACGGCGTCGCGCGTATTGTGTCGCCCGCCGCAGAACGTCCTGACCGGCCGATCCATTGACGCCCGACAATGATATGAATCACGGGGGAAAAGTCGAAAGGAGCGAACAGCATGGATGTCTTTCACAGTCTCGTAAACGCGATCCTGGTTATTGTGTGCATTTACGCCCTGGCCGTGTACCTGAAACGGAAGGGCACGCTGACAGAAGACCATTCGCTGATTCTCGCGCGTATCGTTACCGATTTGTGCCTGCCGGCCGTCATTTTCGTGAACCTGGCGCAGCAGACCGTCCGGCTGGATCAACTGGAACCGGCGTTTGTCATGTTGTTCCTCGAACTCTTCTGTATCGGGACGGCCTGGCTGATAAGCCTGTGGCTGAAATTCGACAGGGCCAGGCAGGGTGCGATCGTTTTCTGCTCGGCCTTCGGTTCTTCGACGTTTCTGGGATACGCCATCATCATGCAAATGTTCCCTGATTCCCATGAGGCGTTGACCGAAGCCGTCCTGATTTCGGAAATCGGCGTGGGGTATCCCATATTCATCCTGGGGCCGATCCTGGCCGCCTATTTTGGTTCGGAAACCTCCGCCACGGAATCGCCGTGGAAGGCATCACTGGTCTTTTTCAGGTCGCCGGTCTTTTTTGCGCTTATTCTCGGCCTCGGCTGGGGCATACTTCATCTGCCCGGTGAAGAAAACACCTTCCTGGCCCCGCTCTTTCAATTGTGTCATGTCCTGGCGTCTGCCCTTACACCGATCGCCATTTTATCGGTCGGCCTGATGTTCAAGATGCCGCGGCTGCGTCAGATTATGACCGCCCTGCTCATCGTGGTCTTCATCAAACTGCTCTTCAAGCCTCTGGCCGCGGGTTCGCTCTCCGTCCTCTTCGGGTTTCCCGATCTCTGGAAAGATGTGCTGGTTCTGCTGGCCGCGATGCCCCCGGCTGTGCTCGGCGCTGTTTTTCTGAGACGGTACGGCGGTGATTCTTCACTGGCGTCAGCCCTGCTCCTGTCGGCGAGCCTGGTAAGTGTCGCAACTTTGGTGGGTGTTTTCTGGCTGATCGGATAATGATTCCGCAGGGAAAAACAGCGAAGCAGGTTGCCGTGACCGCAAGTAATTCCTCCACATTCGGAGAACATCAGGAAAAAGATAAAACCTCGTCGGCACGGTTCAGCGTTATGCTGGGAGGTACGTTTATGGTGGCCGGCACCGCCATCGGGGCGGGCATGCTCGGGTTGCCCGTCCGGACGGCGGCGGGCGGTTTTTTCCCGAGTGTCGCTTTGTTAATCCTCGTGTGGGCGGTGATGACTTTCACCGCGCTGGCCATGCTCGAAGTCGCCCTGTCCTGCCCCGGCGAAACGAACCTGATCACCATGGCGACGCGTTATCTCGGTCCCTGGGGAGGACGAATCGTCTGGTTATGCTACCTCTTCTTTCTCTATTCCGTCATGGCCGCCTACACGGCCGGCGGCACGACAATGGTGGCGGATCTGTGCGCGATCCCGCTTCACCGGCATCCCGTCCCGCTGCCCGCGGCGATGGCCGCGTTCGCTCTTCCCTTCGCATTACTGGTGTATCGCGGCGCCCGCTGGGTCGATATCGCCAACCGGTGCCTGGTCATTCTGTTTGCGGCGGCCTTCGGAATGATTATTTATTTTGTGAGCGACGGCGGTACTGGAGCAATCCCGGCGGACGGGAATCCGAAATACCTGCCGGCGGCGTTTCCGCTCCTGGTGACATCGTTCGGCTTTCACCTGCTGATTCCCACGCTGAAAACCTACATGAAAGAAAATGTCGCACGGTTGCGCGCGGCCGTCATCGCGGGCAGCCTCGTCCCACTGCTGGCTTATCTGGTGTGGCAGTATATCGTTATGACATCAATACCCGCGGGCGGACCCGGCGGACTCGTCAGCATGCTTTTAAGCGATGCGAATCCAGGAGAACTCGTAATGGAAGCAATGGGCCGCGGCCGTGGCATGAAATTCTCGGTCGCCCTGTTTTCGATCATGGCGTTGTCCAGTTTATTCGCGGGTGTTTCCCTCGGCATATTTGATTTTTTCGCCGACGGTTTATCTATCAGGAAAAACAGCCGCGGCAGAATCACCCTGTGTGTCTTCACATTTCTGCCCCCGCTTCTATACGCCCTTATCGCGCCGGGCGGATTCATGGCGGCGCTGAACTACGCCGGCATTTTCGCCTCTGTTCTGCTGATCGTTTATCCGGTACTGATGGCGTGGCGCCGCCGGTACGTGGAACAGGCAGCCGGCGGCTATCAGGTCGCCGGAGGCAGGACGGGCCTGGCAATCGCTTTCCTGTTCGGCGTCGGCGTTATCCTGCTCGACATCGCCTGCCAGGTGCATCTACTGCCCGTACCGCACCTATGAACGCTTTCTGCGAGGCACATACACGATTGATAATAAATGTTCCTTCGGATATAAAATCAGTAAGTTCGAACCGCGAACGTGGCGGCCGGAGCACCGCAAGAAAAAACGCACGGAATCCACGCTCACCGAGGTAAAAAACACATCACCAAGCAAACAGGGGGGAGACGCGATGGAAAAAACAGGGACCGTGAAACGGGGCGGAGTGTATCTGTTTCAACTGCTGGTTATTGTCATTCTTGTCACCGGTCTGGTCGCCGGGTGCGGCGGAAAAACGACCGTCAAGAAGGAACACCGGCAGATTTCACCCGGAGACAAAATCCAGGCATCGCTGGACAGGCTGTACAACGCCCTGCAGCTCAACCCGGACGGGACCCTGTCATTCGACGAACGGGGCACGGGGTTCCAGGCTCTGACAGAGACAGACAGGGCTTTCGGAAACGCCCTGCTGGCATCCTGCAACCAGCGAGTAACGGCGGGCATGCTCAAGATAAACAGCGATTACTCGGTCCAGTGGCAGGGTGATGCGGCCTCGAAGAAATCACTGAAGGGCGGCTCATGTGAAACACACTGGTGGGGCGAAAAATGTAAAGTCAGCTCTTCTACCACAAAAAAGATCTGCACGGGTCTCGAGACGGGCGAGGGAGCGCTTCTGATC
>DSBH01000259.1 GCA_011056825.1 Deltaproteobacteria bacterium
GAAAATAAAAATTTTGTTTCTGCTGGTCGAAAATAAATTCCACCGTTCCCGCGCTGAGATATTCCATTTCACCGGCGATGAGGAGCGCGGCGCGGCACATCCGCTCACGGAGTTCCTCCGTGACCGCCGGAGACGGGGCTTCCTCTATCATTTTCTGGTAGCGGCGCTGAACTGAACAGTCCCGCTCGAACAGGTGGACCACCTGTCCGAAACGGTCGCCCAGTACCTGTACTTCGATATGTCGCGCGTCCGGAATATAATGTTCGATGTAGACGCGGCCGTCACCGAAGGCCGCGAGTGCCTCGGCGGATGCCTCGTAGAAGGACGCCTTCAGGTCTTCGGCCTTTCTCAAGATCTTCATTCCCTTCCCTCCGCCGCCTACGGCCGCCTTCAACAGAACCGGGTATTCGGCCCTGCTTGCGGCTCTTTTCGCGGCCTTGAAGTCGCGAACCAGCTCGGAGCCGGGAATAACGGGAACTCCCAAAGCTTTCACCATTCTCCGGGCATAGAGTTTGTCCCCCATTCTGCGGATATTGTCCGCTTTTGGTCCGATGAAGACGAGGCCGTGCGTTTCGCATGTTTCGGGAAGCTCGGGCTGTTCCGCCAGAAAACCGTAGCCGGGATGAACGGCGTCGCAGCCGGCGCCCAGGGCCGCCGTGACGATCGTGTCGACTTTCAGATAACTTCCGTTCGGACGGGCCGGGCCGATGCAGACCGCCCGGTCGGCCTCCCGCGCGGGCAGACTGTCCCTGTCCGCCTCGGAAACCGCGGCGACGGTCGCGATTCCCAGATCACGACACGCCCGAATAACGCGGAGGGCTATTTCGCCCCGGTTGGCGACCAGCACTTTTGAAACCGTCCGGTTCATGGCGTGCCTCCCTGGACATCACCGGCCGGTTCAACCAGAAAGAGCGTCTGCTGATACTCCACCAGCTCCCCCTCGGATGGAATGATCCGCCTGATTCTGCCGGAAAATTCCGCCTTCAGTATGTGCAGTCTGTCCAGCACGCGAATGGCGCAGAGCTCGTCTCCCTCTTCAACGTACTGGCCGATCGATGGAAATGATGTATTGCCGCCGACAGAAACCCCCTCGAAGAACCCGAGCATGCCTGCTTTTACCGGCAACAGGTCTTCCTCAATTTCAACACTTTCGAAAGCACTGTCCTTTGAACCGCTTTTGCTCAGGTAAACCTTCAGGGAATCCGTTTGCAGCCTCATCTCGTCGATGTCTGATTCCTTCAACATCTTCATGAGATCCATTACATTTTCCAGGGTGACGCCCCTCATGTCGATCATCCCTTTCCGGCCGCCCCCGGCCCGTCCGTTTCCCGATCACGTGATGGACAAGCTCGCCGACCGCAAAAAAATCGTTCGCTTGTTCCGATTACGAATCCTCAATGGTCATTTCAACTTTTTCAACCCGTGCCAGGTCGCGCAGTAGAACCGTGATCCGATAAAAAACAGCACGGCCGCTATCAGTGACGCGACCGGCACGATCGTGAGCGCAAGCGTAAGATCCCACCGGTCTGACACCATGCCCACGAAAAGCGGCCCCAGTGATGAACCCAGCAGGTTCTGGAAAATGACGCAAAAACTGTACGACGTGGCCCTCAGACCCGGATGAACAACGTCCTGGGTCACGGCGATCGCCGCCGGAGAAAAGGCCGCCGCCAGCATGCCGCCGAGCAGCAGGAGGTAATACTGCGACGACCCGGTGAAAAAGAAAAAGGCGGAGAAGAACACCACCGCCGTGAGAAAAGATGTAATAGCCGGAAAGAGTATCCGCGCTTCCGTCCTGGTCCTGCGCCACCGGTCCGTCAGAAAGCCGCCGAGCGGAAATCCGACGATGGCCAGTATCATGACTCCCGAGCTTTTCAGCGCCGCCGTTTCCATGGGGATCTCGTACACCCTGTTAAAATAGGAAGGCAGCCAGCTCAAATAGGCGGCCGTTACAAACATGCAACCGGCAAAGGCGATATAGGTCAGAATGAGAGAAGGGGTCCGCGTGAACTGGCGGACCAGGTCGAGCCGGGACATTTCAACTTTCGTTTCAGTGACGGCGTCCACTGTTTTTTCAAGCTCCACCGTTTTGTAATCCCGAATAAAGAAGAACAGAATCGCTATGACAAAACCGGGCAGAGCGACGATCCCAAAGGCGTGGCGCCAGCCGAACTTCGCGGCGATCACTCCACCCAGAACAATGCCGATCGCGCTTCCCACGGGAAGAGCGGCGGTGAACAGTCCCACCATCATGGAGCGCATCTTTTCCGGGAAAATCGCCGAAATCATGGCGGTGCCGCCGGGCGCGTACCCCGCCTCGCCCACGCCGATGACGGTCCGGGCGATGAATAAATGCGAAAACCTCGTCGTGAAGGCACAGGCGAGCGTCGCCATACTCCAGATCAGGGCCATCAATCCGATGGTTTTCTTTCGGCTCCACCGGTCGACAATGACGGCGATGGGGAAGGAAAACACAACGATCGACCAGTACACGGTCGAAACCAGGAGACCGCACTGGGTATCGCTCAATCCCCAGTCGCTCTTCAAATAGGGGAAAAGCGACACCACCACCATCCGGTCGATGTAATCGAACATGTACAGCAGAAACAACATGCCGAAAACAAAATAAGAATATTTTTTCGACATAAGGTACCCGTTCCGTTCCGGTTCAATTTCCATGATCCCCCCCTTTCCGATATGAAATGAGCCAGGTGAATATGAACGATACCGTCCCGGCGCCGTGAAGCGGGTCGCGACTGTAATCTTTTTATAACACACGCGTTATCAACCGTCGCCGCCGTAACGGCAAACGGAAAAAACCCGACCATTCAGAATACCTGTTCCAGCGAAACGCCTCCTTTCTGTATTCGAACCCTCCCGACGTTCGCGCGTTTCGACAATTCCCGAATCAGGACTGACAGCGGCGTCGTGGCCGCCGGGAATTCGATGGGTTTCCGGTCCCGGTGGAACCGTTCGATGGTCGGCCGTGAGAAAAACAGCTCGAGCAGCAGTTCTTCATCCGAGCGGCGCGCTCCCGCCTGCCTGCGGACTTCTTCCACCAGCGGTTCCGTGTAATGAGCGGCCGGGTCGATCGGTTCTTTTTCTTCTCCCTCCAGGATCCTGTCCATGACATCGGGATCGATGGGCGACGCGGGAGTTCCGTAATACCCGCGGGCGTACAGACACAGGTCGGAAGGCACCGTCTTGTACCGCTCGCCCTCGATGACGTTGAAGACCGCCTGCACGCCGACGATCTGCGAGAAGGGAGTCACCATGACCGGGTAACCGATTTCCTGCCGGACGCGGCCCGCCTCCTCGAGAACCGCCGACAGGTGATGATCCAGGCCAAGGTTTTTCAGCTGGCTCACCAGGTGGGACATCATGCCGCCGGGAATCTGGTGCCGGGTGTAGTTTTTGAACTTGACGGGATCGAACTGCACCCGCCGGCCCACGGGCTGCCCCTCCTCATACGCGACCCGGTAAAAATAATCATCGATCCTTTTCTGAAGGCCTGTGTCGATATCCACGTCGTAGCCCGCCTCCCGCGCGAGCGACACGACATCGAGCGTTGAGGGTATCGAATTGCCGTAGGACAGGGGAAGGCTCGTTGTGGAAAGATTGTCCACTCCTACGCTGAGGGCTTCAATGTAATTCTGCACCGCCAGCCCCGTTCCGTCATGACTCACGAAACTGAAGAAGGCCTTGTCCCCGACCACCTTTCGAATGGCGGGAATGAGCGTTCGCACACGTTCCGGCGACAGCAGGCCGCTGGCGTCGGCCAGGTTGACGCTGTCCACGCCCAGCTTGACGCATTCGCGCGCCTTGGCCGCGTAGTAGTCATCCGTGTGGACAGGACTTTCGGTAAACACGAGCGCCGGGTGAATCTGCAGCCCTATCTTCTTCGCGACCCTGATGTGCCAGGCGATGTTGCTGATGTCGTTCAGCCCGTCGAACACGACGATGCCCTTCACGCCGGTGTTCTGAAGACACCTGATAAGCAGCTCTATCGCGTCGTCGGGAAATCTCCGCCATCCGAAGGCGCTTCGTCCCCGAATCAGTACCTGTATGTCCGTTTTCGGTAGTAATCGGCCCAGCAGGTGCAGCCTCTCCCAGGGATCCTCGTTCAGGTACAGGACGCACGATTCAAAGGCCGACCCGCTCATGATATTGATGCTGTCGAAACCAGCTTCGTCAAGCATGGGCGCGGCGTCCAGCATGGGACCCGTCTTCATCCGGTTCGCCCACAGCGATTGCTGCCCGTCGCGAAACGTCTCTTCATTAAATTGTAATCTCTTCACGGCGATTCCTCCCCCCTCGGGACATGATTCATGGTATGCGAGGCTGGGTTCGATGCGGCGACGTACAGCGCGACATCTTTTACTTCAGCCCTTTTTTCTTCCCGCCGACTTCCCCGTTTTTTTCTTCCCGGCAGGCGGATTCATCGTCATCAGGACCTGCCCCATCTCCACTTTTGTCTCGTTTTCCACGAGTATCTCGCGGATCGTACCGTTTCCGGGCGCCTTGATGGAATTCATCAACTTCATCACTTCCACGATTCCAACCTGGTCTCCTTCCTTTACCCTGCTTCCCACCTCGACGAAAGGTTTCGCTCCCGGAGCGGGCGCCCGGTAAAACGTTCCGCTCAGGGGCGTGCGAACGGGAATACCGGAAGGCTCGGCCACGGGCTTTTCGGGTATGGTCTCCTGCGGCGGTGGAGCAGTAGCGGCGGGCGACGGGCCCGGCGGAGCTGCCACTGATGTGAGCCCGACCGGTTGCCCCTTGACAAGGTCCAGTTTCAGGTCACCCAGTTCCAGGTGGAGTTCCCGGCAGGTCGAATCGTCGATGATCCGCAGAATGTCGATCACGTCTTTATAGGTCAGGTCGTAGGTGAGCTTTGTTTCATCCTCTTTCATGGCGTCCCCTCCTTTTTCACGGCTGCTTCATCCGCTTCGCGATCCCGTCTTCTCCGGATCCTTCTTTCAATCGACCCTCAGAATAACCGCGTCGCTTTGCCCGTATCCTCCGCAGATCGCGGCTGACCCGTATCCTCCGCCGATTCTCCGCAGTTCATAGATGAGTGTCATCATCAGCCGGGCGCCGCTGGCGCCCGTCGGATGCCCGATAGCCACCGCGCCGCCGTTGATGTTTGTGATTGATCGCAAGTGTTCCACAACCCTGTCGTCACCGTCGCTTAACACCTTCATGCTTACCAGCGGGGTCGCGGCAAAAGCCTCGTTTATCTCTATTCTCTTCAGCTCTTTCAGGGAAACACCGGCCTTTTCCAGTGCTTTCCACATTGACTGCGCCGGCATGTACGGCGAGGAAAGCGGATCGCCCGCCATGTTGGCGTGGGATACTACGGTCGCCAGCGCTTCAAGCCCCATAGCTTCCTGTTTCTCCCGTGACATGAGAACGAGCGCCGACGCGCCGTCGTTCAGGCCGGGAGCGTTTCCCGCGGTCACTGTCTTCCCGCCGTAAACAGGTGACAGGGCGCTTAATTTTTCCATCGAAGTATCGGTACGGGGAGATTCGTCCCGGTTCATGACGATGGCGGGGCCTTTCTTCTGTGGTATTTCAACCGGGTGAATCTCGTCGGAATACTTGCCCGCCTCGAACGCCTGAAAATATCTCTGGTGACTTTGAAGCGCCCACGCGTCCTGGGCCTCTCTGCCGAGACCATACTCGAGCGACACGTCGCCGACTCCCACTGCTATGGGGATGTCGGCAATGGGATTGCGCATGAACAGCGGTTCCTCAAGCAAAATCCCGCCGAGACGCACACCCCAGCGCACGTTGCGAGCCACGAGAGGGGTCTGGCTCATGGCCTCCATTCCCGCCGCTATTGCGCAGTCGATATCGCCGGCCGCGATGTTTCTCATGGCAAGCGCCGCCGCAGTCATGGACGAGCAACAGGCGCGGTCTATAGTGAGCGAGGGTGTCTCCTGGGGCAACCCGGCGGTGAAGAGTATCTGCCGGGCCGGCACCGACGCCGTGCCCGAAAGGACGGCGACGCCCAGGAACAGTTCATCCACCTCCCGGGGATCGAGATCGATTTTTTTCATCACGTTTTTAACGGCAATGGTGCCCAGGTCAACGGCCGAAAAATCCCTGAGCAGTCCCCCGAACCTTCCGAAAGGGGTCCTGACAGCGCTGACGACTACCATTTCACGCATCGTTTCCCTCCTTGTTCCACTGTTCATGATTCACACTGAACGATAAACCTTTTATTGACGGAACCACGGTATCGCACCGTCACCGCCGCTGGCACACATTCAGGACTCAATACTGATAACTTCGTACAGTCAACAGGCATCTCCTTTCGTCATTCCGGCGAAAGCCGCAATTCAGTTTTTCCTGATGCGTCTCGATGCGCCGCATAGCGAGCCACAGTCCCCGTCAGTTGATCACAACCGGACAAAGCATCCCTCGTTCTTGCTACATGGAGAGCTTTGCAAAAACCCCTTTAATCGTCATACCGGCGCAGGCCGGTATCCAGAAAGCCATGCATAATACTGGATTCCGGTTTTCACCGGAATGACAAAAATGGGGTTTTCTATAGTTGTGCAATAAAGGTGTCACATGGCCCTGCATGACGAAAGCGGCTCCATATAGCTTCCCGGAATCAATCAACGGCCTCAGCGGCCATGCCCGTGCGGGACCGGCCTGGCCGGTCCCCAGCACCCTGTACCTATCCACAGGAACGGCGGTTTCTACTTCGATCTAAACAATCCCGTCCTGCCGCAACCGGGATATAGTTTCCCTGTCGTATCCCAGCCAGCCGGTCAGCACGGATTCTGTATGTTCGCCAAGATCCGGCGCCGTTTTTGCCGGTGGTTCCTTGACCCCGGTCATTCTGAAGGGCGTTTTCGCGAAGACCCGTTTCCCCGCTATGGGATCGTCGATTTCCATCAACATTTTTCGTGCCTTGAGGTGGGGACAGTTTACCAGGTCTTCCGTACTCTGGACGGGGCCGACGGGAACGCCTTCATTTATAAGCTCGTGCACCACCTGGTCATTCGTCCGCGCCTGCATCCATTCGTGAACAATGGGGTCGAGAAATTCCCTGTTCTGGACCCGGACGAGCCCGTTTTCCGTTCGGGAATCCTTAATAAGATCCTCGCGCCCTATCGCCCGGCAAAACCGTTCCCATATGAATTCGTTGGCCACGAGAAGGGCCACGTAACAGCCGTCGCCGACCTGGAATGTTCCCATGGGGTACTGAAATTTACCCGCCGTCCCCCTGCGCACAACCAGCCCGGCGAAGGAATAAATCATGATCCCCATCGCGTTCAGTGAAGCCAGGCTGTCGTACATGCTCGAATCAATGAACTGGCCCTTACCCGTTTTTTCCCGCATAAACAGGGCCAGCAGTATCGCGTATCCGGTGACAACACTGGTAAAGAGATCCGCCATACCCGGCAGTCCCCACAACGGCGGGCCGTCTTCCTCCCCGATGTGGTCCAGAATGCCGGCCATCGCCTGTATAACAGGATCAAACGCGGGCCGGTCCGAATAGACGCCCTTGTATTCATCGAGCCTGCCGAATCCGCTGATGGCGGCATAAATAAGGCGGGGATTTATTTTCTCGAGGGTTTCATACTCCAACCCGAGTTTCTTGATCGTTTTGGGACCCAGATTTTCGACCACTACATCGGCGTGCCGTATCAGTTCACGGTATATCTCCCTTCCCTCTTCCTTCTGAAGATCCAGGGTCACGCTTTTCTTGTTCCTGTTATAAAGCTTGAAGCCGCCGAAAGCCTTGTTGCCCGCTTCATCCTCCACGACGGGCAGGTAATTCCTTCTCGGCTCGCCCACCTTCGGCCGTTCGATCTTGATCACCTCGGCGCCGTTGTCAGCCAGCCACATGGTGCAGTCCGGTCCGGCGATGTACTGCTCCAGCGCGAGCACCTTGATCCCCTGCAGTGGATAATCCATTTTCATAGCAACCTCCCCCCGGTGATTACAGTAACGCCTGTCCCTTACCCGGCCGCCTTCAGAACAGCTTGGGCCATCATCAGCAGATGCTCTTTTCGTTTTGCCAGATTCGCCTGTGACAGTGGATCGGATTTCAGCATGCGTTCGATGACGCCGCTGTAGGTGAAATAGGTTACGATCATGCCGTAGAAACTTATCAACAGCTGTTCGGCATCGATATTCCGGTAATCCGATTCCGGGTAGGCGTCGCGCAATGCCGTTATAATCATCTGGAAATTGTGAATCATGTGCTCCATGATCCTTTCCCTGCCTGTGCCTCCCGCTATCTCGCGCTGAACAATGAGCGCATAGCTCCTGTTTTTCGCGAGAAAGTCGACGTAGGCCTCGATGACAGCCGCGAGCCTGTCGCCGGTCGCCCCGTTTTTAAAGAGTACCCTTTGCAATGTTTCGGAAAGGTTGTCGAAGTACCTGTCGAGAATGGCCTGGAACAGGCCCCTTTTGGACTTGAAGTGGTAGTGAATCAGCGCCTTGTTCGTGTTGGAGGCTTCAGCTATTTCCCTGGTTGTCGTGGCGTCGAACCCGTTAATGCTGAAGAGCCGGTCCGCCGCCTGAAATATTTTTTCTCGGGCCTCCATGGAGTGACTCCCGATGGATAATATTTAACCAGATGGCTAATTATTATATTTTCTGTCAATACATGCAAGCCAAAAAATAATAATTTCTGAAATAATAGTATTTCCTGTAATATTGAATTGTTACCAATAATTTTTTTTGCCCCCTGCTTTCCTGCCACAATTACCCGCTGTTTCCTCCGCTTCGTATTAACCGGACGATCAGTATATCGGATTCTTTAAAAAAGGACCGCCCGTAACCGGGCAGGCCCTTTTTTTTAAAATTATACCCGAATTATTCCGGCCGACTGAGGTTCATGATCCCTGCGTCTCAGTCGTCTGTTCCCCCTCGGGCCGCGCGCCCGTTTGTTCAAGCGGTTCCAGGCCGAAATCGCAGGACGGAGATTCCTCCGGTTCTTCGATCTTCACCGGCGGCCTCACCTCGACCCGTTCAGCCGGCAGACCTTCGGGACCCGTCATCAGCGCTTCGACAGAACGCGCCCTCTCGTTTGCCAGGCGTTCCAGCGCGCCTGGCTCGATCTCCGCATTTTTCACGAGTTCTTCGAAAACCCGCTCCGTGATCGCCGTTTTTTCTTCCTCTTTGTCTCTTACGGGCTCTTCCTCGTCCGACTCGCCTTCTTCAGCTTCGGGCGGCTTCATCTCTTCCCGCAGGGCCCTGAAAGCCTCCTTGCCCTGCCGTTCAATAAACAGCTTCTGCACTTTTTTTGCTGTCGCTGAATCGCTGAAATCGAGCGGGCCGGTATCCACTGCCTCTTTTCCCGGTTCTTTTTTCCCATGCGCCAGCGCCCGCCTGACCTGCAGATCCCGAAGGGCCCGGCCGTCCGCCTCCTCGTGATACGTGCCGGTGATGGTAAGTTTCAGCTGCGGCCGTTGAAGCAGCGCCTCCACAAGTTTCGCGAGTTTCTCCTGCTCCGGCGGCGGCACGTCCTTCGATCCCGGCTCAAAAACAATCTTGTCGAGAGTCTCATCGCCGCCTCCGAACAGCGCCCCGAGCGCCCTGAACGGGGATGAGACGATCTTGCCGATCAGGGTGCGCACGGCCTTCCAGACGAGCGCACCGTACCGGAACTCAGGATCGTCGAGAGTGCCCGTTATCGGCAGGCCGATGTCAATTACACCGTTTTTGTCCTTGAGCAGGGCCACGGCGAGATCAAGGGGGAGACTGACCGCGTCGGGGCTTTCCACACGATCGCCCAGCTTGAGAGATTCGATAACGATTTTGTTGTTGCTCTCCAGATTGCTGTCCTTGATCTTGTACTCCAGTTCGAGGGTCAGCCTGCCGTCGTCTATCTCCCGCC
>DSBH01000027.1 GCA_011056825.1 Deltaproteobacteria bacterium
GCAGTGAACACAGGTGCTCAGGGAATACAATTTCACGGATCGTGCCATGGCCCGCACTCCTTTTACCGAGTTTTTTGATCGTTGGAATCATTTGACATGCCGTCGGCGATGACCGCCAGCATGTCCTGGTGAATAAAACTGTTCGAGGCGACGACGGCCGGTGATTCGAGGTGGTATGCGCTCCCGTCCAGGTTGGTGACCAGTCCGCCCGCCTCGGTTACAAGCAATGTGCCCGCAGCCGTATCCCAGGGGTGCAATCGCAATTCCCAGAAGCCGTCAAAGCGGCCGGCCGCCAGGAAGGCGAGATCAAGCGCGGCCGAACCGGCCCGGCGGATCGCCCGTGCCCGCAGGGCCATGTTGCCGAAGTGATTCAAGTTGTTATCCGGGTTGACGCGGATGTCGTAGGGGAAGCCCGTTGCCAGAAGGCTGTCCGACAACCGGGCCCGTTGCGAGACGCGAAGCGGCTGTGTGTTCAGGAAAGCGCCCGTTCCCTTTTCGGCCGTAAAGAGTTCGTCCCGCAATGGATCGAAAATCACGCCCAGCACCACGACGCCTTTACGTTCGAGGGCGATGGAAACGCAGAAAAAGGGGAATCCGTGGGCGTAATTGGTGGTTCCGTCAAGAGGGTCGATGATCCACCTGCGGTCGGCGCCGGTGGCGAGTGGCGGCGATTCTTCGGACAGGATGTCATGATCGGGGAAGGCGCTTCTGATACGGTCGATCAGGAACTGTTCCGATTGACGATCGGCTTCCGTCACGAGGTCGATTTCACCCTTGAAACTGACCTCGTGGACCGAACCGAATCGCTGCGCAAGGAGTTTCCCCGCTTCCAGTGCCGCTTGTACGGCGAAATCTTTCACATGCGTCATGTCGGCGGTCCCTCCGTCCGCACACCTGCCGGCATCGTTCCTTTCAAGCCGGGAATTTCTGTTGACCGGCGGCGGGATCTGCGGGAATTTTTCTATTGATTCCCCCTGGTATTGGTGCTACTGATTTCCAGTTATCATAATATATCGGTAGTGTGAATGGAAATATGGAGGGAGAGTATATCAAGGAGCAAAACGGGGATCGCAAAGAGGGACAATCTCTTTTCGGGCTCAGGGAGCTTCGGGAATCAAAGGAAATAAGCTTCAGAGAGATTGTAAAAGCGACAAGAATAAGTCCTCTCATGCTCGAAGCGATCGAGGGGGATGACTTCAGCCGGCTGCCCGAACCGGTCTATACGCGGGCCTTTATCAAGGCCTACGCCAGGGTGCTCGACATAGATCCCGCGCCCGCTCTCGAACAATACGACGCCTACAGTGGCGTCCGTGAAATACCGGAAAACCGGTATGAACAGTTGAAAAAAAGAAGGAGCCGGCCTTCGGGCCTGCCACGTCTGATTCTGGCGGTACTCATCCTCTGCCTGGTATTGGTGGCCTTCTGGTATGCGTGGGAGCAGAGGTCGCTCTGGTACCCGGAAATCCGGCAGATCCTGAAAAAGGAAGTATCGGAACCGGTTCCGGTCGCGGCGCCGGACGTGGAAGAAACGATCACGGTTGATGATGGGGCGAATGGGGTGTCGGAACCGGTTTCCGTCGAGAGGAATATCGGAAGCGATCTTGCGGATGAAGCAGTTCCGGAAACCGTGCATGATGAATATGCCATTCCCGAGGCGGTGATGAACGGGGATTCCGCGGAACCGCAATCGATCGGCATCGGCGAGATGACGGAAAGTGAAGAACTTCCTCATCAGGCGGTTGCGGCGGAGGAAGAGGTCCCGGTCGAAGAAACGGTTTCAATCGTAGAAACGGAGCCCGCCGTACCCGCGCCGTCGGAGGGGCAACCGGAAAAGTTGGTTCTCGAGATACGGGCCAGGGGATTAACCTGGCTGCAGGTTATTCGGGATGAGGAACTGCCGGAACAGATGTATCTGAAAGAAGGGGCTTCTGTTACGTGGACGGCTGAGGAACAGTTTGATATTATTATAGGAAACGCCGGGAGCACGGAAGTGATCTTTCAGGGTTCGTCCCTGGGATCTCTCGGAAAACAGGGCGAGGTCGTATTTCTTACACTGCCGTGACGCTGTCGTATCGGCGCCGTAAGGGGGAGAAGAACAACAAATCCCGGTTGACTCGGGCCTGTGTGTTCCATTATTGTAAGCTGACGAGATGGAGAACGGAACAGACCCGCCGCCCGGTGTTTCTCTTCCCGAGGCGGGAATCAAAATGCAACGGTGCGAGGTAAAGCGAAATGTTCGGAATAGGAATGCCGGAACTGCTGATAATCCTGGTGATAATCCTGATCATATTTGGTGCCGGAAAACTGCCGGAAATCGGTGGCGCCATCGGGAAGGGAATACGAAACTTCAAAACGTCCTTCCATGACGAGAACAATCTGTCGGATACGGAAAAGTCTGACAGGAAGATAGAAGAAGACAAAGACAAGTAACTGTCAGAACGGTACGTCGTCGTCGTACGTGCCGGAAGTACCGGTGTTTCCGTAGTTGCCCGCCGGAGCATCTCCTTGGTCGGATCCCTGTCCTTTTCTGTCAAGCATCTGCATGGTGGAGGCGACGATTTCCGTCGTATACCGCTTGTTGCCGTCCTTATCGTCCCACGAGCGCGTCTGAATGCGGCCCTCAACGTAGACCAGACTTCCCTTGGACAGGTATTTGCTGCATATTTCCGCGAGCTTTCGAAAGGCGACCACCCGGTGCCACTCGGTACGTTGCTGCTTTTCGCCTTCCCTGTCTTTCCACTGTTCATTGGTGGCGATATTCAGATTTGTCACCATCGTTCCGTCCTGCGTGTAGCGGATCTCGGGATCCGCTCCCAGCCGACCCACAAGGATAGCTTTGTTAACCATAGAACCTCCTTTCGAAATGTCTTCTGGATTCGGGAGCGACTATAACAGCCTTTCCAGCCGTTGGCAAATCAATTGTACGGTAATCCCGAAGCCATGGGTACGAGGCGAGGGGCAATGGGCGACAGATAGGAGGTGAGGGGCGGGGTCCCGTTTTCTCAGTCCCCTCCCCGGGAGGGAAGGGATAAAGGGGAGGGAGATACCAGGCGGGTTCTGATATCCGGTTTCAGCTGTTTCCCGGGCAATCCCCGGATGCCGGCCCGTGTGCTCGTTAGGGTATTCGCCGGCATGATGAACAATGGGAACAGGAGGCGCGTCCACAAACCCGGCATGGCGGAAAATAAGAAGACGTCGGGTCGAAACCGGAATGACAGGGAATAAGTGGTGCCGGGTCAAGTCGGCATGACGGTGTTGAAGCGGGAGGGAATTTTTTCAAATCTCTCTCTTTTTCCGTAAGAATTATGCAACACTTCCGCCTTTCTCTTCGGGATATATGGGTTGACTTCACCCTTCATATGCATTAGAAACTTCGAAGAATACACGGGGGATTGCCCGGCGTGCGGTTCGAGCGGGAGTGAACCGGGAAGAGGGAGAGCACGTTCTTTGAGCATCTGGGAAAGTATAGGGTTGGGTGTTCTTCAGGGCCTGACGGAATTTCTTCCTGTCAGCAGCTCCGGTCACCTGGTTATAGCACAGAGTTTCATCGGGGAATTTGAACAGCCGGGCGTGCTCTTTGACGTAATGGTTCATTTCGGTACCATGCTGGCCGTCCTGGTGTTTTTCAGGCGTGAACTGTTTGCCGTTCTTCGGGCCTGCCTTCCCGGGGACCGGCCCGCCGGCGCCGAGGGGTTGTCGTCCGCGGCGGGACGGAAACTCGCGGGAATAATTGTTGTCGCGACCGTGACGACCGGCTTTCTTGGCTTGATGTTTCAGGACAGGATTTATGCCCTTTTCGAATCTGTGCAGACCGTGTCCGCGGCGCTGGTGGTAACGGGCGTTCTGCTCTTTCTGTCGGACCGGGTGCGGGAGGGACGTCGCGGCCTGGAGAACATGCGGATCATCGACGGCATAATCATCGGTCTTGTTCAGGCCTGCGCGTTGGTGCCGGGTATTTCGCGATCGGGATCAACCATAGCCGCCGGAATTTTTCTCGGATTGAAGGGTGAAGCGGCGGCGCGGTTTTCTTTTCTCATCGCCGTTCCCGCGATCCTGGGGGCGACGATCCTGGAAATGAGGCAGGTATCGATGGTCTCTTTCGAAACGATGATGATTTATTGCATTGGTGCTGCTGCGGCCGCCGTGGTGGGATTTGTGACCATCGCGCTGCTCATGTTCGTCGTTTCAAGGCGGAACCTGCGCTATTTCGCGTATTATTGCTGGACACTGGCATGTGTATTGTGCCTGGTGAACAACCTGTGATCCGGATTCCATGAAGAAAACAAACAGCGAATACAAAAGATGGCGGGAGATAGCGGCGGTTGTCCTTTTTGCGGTCGCCGTTTTTCTGTTCATTTCCCTTCTGTCCTATGACCCGCGGGACCCCTCCTTCAGTCACTATGTGTCGGAAAAGATCAAGGCGCACAATCTCGCCGGGATCGTCGGTTCCTACACGGCCGACGGCATGGTTCTGCTGCTGGGTCTGACCGCGTATCTTCTGCCTCTTGGCCTGGCCTTTCTTTCCTTCAACCTGTTTACCGGAAAAACAAAAAAGATTGATTCGTTCAAAATTCTGGGATTCCTGGGCATTCTGTTTTCGTGCGCCGCCTTCATCGGGCTTCGTTTCCCCGATTCGAAGCTGTTTCACGCCGGGTCGGGAGGTCTGCTGGGAAGGCTGTCGTCCGAGGCGCTTCATCTGTATCTCAACACGACGGGAAGCACCCTCCTGCTCATCGTCGTGTTTCTTGTCGCCCTTATCGTGACCTTCGACATATCTCTCGCCGTTCTTGCGCGCCGGTTGCGCACCGTCGTCCTGGCACTATCTTCATGGGCCGGGGACCGGCTTGCCGCCGGACTGAAGCGGTTGAAACGAAAGAAGAAAAAGGCAAAAGCTCCGAAATCGGCCCCGGTAAAAGCCGCCGTCCACATAGCCGAACCGTCCTCGGAAAAGCCGGCGTCCCGGCGCGGCAAGGAAATAGAGCAGACGACCTTTTCTTTTCTTGATCATCACAAGCACGCGGAGTTGCCGCCCGTGAATCTTCTTGACAAAGTCGAGGTTCAGGACAGGACAGTGAGGAAGGAAAGCCTGCTTATGAACGCCAGGCTTCTCGAGAAAAAGCTGTCCGATTTCGGCGTGGAGGGAAAAGTCGTCGAGATCAAGCCCGGTCCCGTGATCACCATGTATGAACTGGAACCGGCATCGGGCGTCAAAATCAATCGCATCACCAATCTGTCCGATGACCTTGCCCTTGCCATGAAAGCCAAAAGTGTCCGAATCATCGCGCCCATTCCCGGGAAGGCGGCCGTGGGCGTTGAAATTCCCAATCAGGAACGGGAAAACGTATACCTGCGGAGTGTCCTCGATACTGAAACATTCCGCGAGTCGAAATTGAAGCTTCCCATCGCGCTCGGTCAGGATATCGTCGGGAATCCGATGCTGGCGGACCTTGCCAGAATGCCCCATCTTCTGATAGCGGGCACCACCGGTTCCGGCAAGAGCGTGTCCCTCAATGCCATGATCTGCAGCATCCTTTTCAAGGCCGCTCCGGAAGAGGTAAAATTCCTCATGATCGATCCCAAGCGGCTGGAATTGTCGGCATACGAGGGAATTCCGCACTTGCTTCATCCCGTCGTGGTGAACCCGAAAAAGGCGGCCCAGGTGCTCAAGTGGGCCATCGAGGAAATGGAGCGCCGCTATGAACTGATCAGTCGCGAGGGAGTGAAAAGCATCGAACGGTACAATAAAATAGTGGAAAAACAGAGGGCCGAAGAAAGCATCCGCGCGAAGAAAGATTCCGAGCCGCCGGCGGACGGAAGCGAGCCGTTTTCCGAAAGACTGCCCTACATCATTATCGTTATTGACGAACTCGCCGACCTGATGATGGTGGCCCAGCGAAACGTGGAATCGTCACTGGCCCGTCTCGCCCAGATGGCACGGGCCGCCGGAATTCACCTGATTCTGGCGACCCAGCGGCCTTCAGTCGACGTTATCACGGGCGTCATCAAGGCGAATTTCCCCACACGCATATCCTTTCAGGTGTCCTCGAAGGTGGACTCACGCACCATTCTTGACCAGCTGGGCGCGGAAAAGCTTCTCGGCGCTGGCGACATGCTCTTTATTCCGCCGGGCACATCAACGCTTGTCCGTATCCACGGCGCTTTCGTTTCCGACCGGGAAATAAAGAATATTGTTACGTTTCTGAGAAAACGCGGCGAGCCGGAATACGACGAATCTATAGACCGATTCACGCCGGAAAGCAGGGAAGAAGGACCCCAGGATGAGGATATCGACGAGCGATACGATGAGGCCGTCGAACTGGTGACCGACCTGGGACAAGCCTCCATATCGCTGGTCCAGCGGTACCTGAAAATCGGCTACAACCGAGCCGCCCGCATGATCGAGAAAATGGAGGCGGAGGGCATCGTTGGCCCGGCGGACGGGTCGAAGCCCCGCAAAGTGCTTACCGGAAAGATGCCGCGGTGACGTGAAAACCTTTTCATCGGTTCGCCTTGGTTGCCCCAAGAACATCATAGATTCTGAAGTCATGGAAGCCCTGCTCGAGGAGCGTGGCTGGGTTCTGCAATCGTCCTCAGATTACGTGGATGCCATTCTTGTCAATACCTGCGCCTTCATTGATGAGGCAAAGGAGGAGGCAGTCGACGCGATTCTTCATGCCGTGGAGATGAAAAAGCAGGGTCGTTGCGGACGCGTCATTGTGGCGGGATGCCTGGTGCAGCGCTACGGGCCGGAACTGGTGCGGGAACTTCCCGAGGTGGATCTTTTTGTCGGCACCGACGAGGTGGGACGAATAGCGCGCCACGTCGCGTCACTCGAGAATGAAGCCGGAAACGCGCCTCGTCTTGCCGCGGAACCCCCTCGCTTTCTCATGACGGCGAAACATCCCCGTAATACGGCGGGCGTCGGGTCGAGTGCGTACATCAAGATAGCCGAGGGATGCTCGAACCATTGTTCCTACTGTGTCATCCCGGCACTCCGCGGGCCCTTTCGAAGCAGGCCCGTCGAGGATATTCTCGAAGAGGCCGAAGATCTCGCCCGGAACGGCGTTCTGGAACTCATACTCGTGGCCCAGGAAACAACCTGCTACGGGTCGGATCAGCCGGATCGTCCCGACCTGACCCGTCTCCTGGAAGAATTTGCCGCCATCGAGAAAATACGGTGGCTACGGGTGCTCTATACCCACCCGCGGCGGCTTGACGAGGAGCTTTTCTCGGTCATGGCGAGCGAAAAGAAGATCTGTCCCTATCTCGATGTTCCCCTGCAGCACATTGACGACGATATTCTGCGAGCCATGAACAGGCGGTGCGACAGCCGCCGGATTCGACGCGTGCTGGAGCAGGCGCGGGAAAGTATACCGGGTGTCGCCCTGCGCACCTCCCTCATCGTTGGGTTCCCCGGAGAAGACAGGAGCCGCTTTCGCATGCTTCTCGATTTCGTCAGGGAAATCCGTTTCGACCACCTGGGCGTTTTCCGGTACTCGAGAGAAGAAAGCACGGCGGCGGCTTCCATGGAAAAGCAGGTCGGAAAAAGAACCGCGGAATCGCGAAGAAATATTATAATGTCGGAGCAGGCCCGTATTTCCGGCGAGATAAACCAGGCCCGCCGGGGATCGGTTTACGACGTGCTGCTGGAAGAACCGTCCGATATCCCCGGGTACACTCATGTGGGGAGGACCCCCTTCCAGGCGCCCGAAATCGACGGTGTCACCTATGTGGACGCGCCGGGGGCTTCGACGGGAACAATCATCCGGTGCGTCATAACGGACGCCGACACGTACGATCTGTTCGGAAGCGCTCTCTCCCCGGAAGAACAGGGTGCGGGTATGAGCGAAACCGAGATGCGGCACGATTGATGCTGCGATGCCGCTTGGTTGTTCGATAGGTGTTGCGAATCATTGAGGATTATGAGATATACCGAAAAACGTCCGCAGTAACAGGCGACAGGGGCACGACGGGCGATCACAATCAGGGAGGATGAATGCCGTGATACCCAAGATCAAAAGAATATTGTATACGACCGATCTTTCCGGGAACGCGGGGCACGTTTTCGGGTATGCCGTGAATTCGGCGCGAAAACACAACGCCGAGATGATTCTGCTTCATGCCATCGAGCCGCTTCCGCAAAACGCGCGCATGTGGATGGAGCTCTACGCGGACGAAGGCAGACGGACGAAACTGTTCGAAGAGAACCGGCAACAGGTGACCGAGATGATCCGTGAACGGATCAGGACATTCGCGGAGCGGGAACTGGCCGATGATCCCGAAGGTTCCGTGCCCATTGCCGATATCATTGTCGAGGAAGGGTATCCCGCCGAGGTGATTCTTCGCAAGGTGGACGAACTGAAGTGCGATATCATCATCATGGGGACCCACAGCAAGGGCGTCATTACCCACGCCTTTCTCGGAAGCGTGGCCGAACGGGTACTGCGGCGCGTAAGAAAACCGGTGTTCATTATTCCGCAACCCTGACGGGTAACGAAGTGAATCCGGTCATGCCGGGCCTTGCGTGTTTCAAAGGCCCGGCACCGGCCGGTTCGTCAGTAGAAATCGCGGAGCAGCTCAAGCAGCTGTCGCTCTTCGACGGGAGCGGGATTTCCCACCGTGTTCACCACATCCTTTGATGCTTCGAAGGCGATCCGGGGCAGGTCCTCCTCGGGCACGCCCAGGTCCCTGAAACGTGTCGGCGCGTCTATTTCATCGTAAAGTTTCAGCAATCCTTCCTCGAGATTCCGCGACCGGTTCAGTGTCCAGGCGATGTCCTCGAATTCCTGTCGGCAGGCTTTTTCATTAAACCTGGCGAAACAGAGCAGCGACGGCGTGACGGCCCTTCCGTGGGGCAGGTGATACCGCGCGCCGATGACATGACCGAGACTGTGGCCGACGCCCAGTCCCTTGGTAAAGGAGACGCCTCCGTAAACCGCCGCCATCGCCATGTCGGTTCTGGCCTGCAGATCGCCGGGGTCGGCATAGACTTTCGGCAGGCTCGATCCGACAAGCTTGATCCCGTAAAAGGCGAGTGCGGAGTAGTAAGGATGATAGGGCATGAGTGTGCCCGTGTATCCCTCGATGCAGTGGGCGAGGGCGTCGATGCCCGTTTCGGCGGTGAGGCGTTTCGGCAGCGTGCTGGTCAGTTCCGGGTCAATAATGGCCAGTTTTGGAACGATGCGTTCGCTCATGATAATAAACTTGATGCCCCGTTCGCGGTCGCTCAACACCGCGTAGGTATTCGCCTCGCTTCCCGTCCCCGAGGTTGTGGGAATACAGATGACGGGAGGCAGGGGATTCCGTATCTTGGCCGTTCCTCCCGCCAGGCTTTCGAATTCCGACATGTGTCCTTCATGCGTGACCCTTACGGAAAGGGCCTTGGCGGCGTCCATGGAACTTCCTCCGCCCATGGCGATAATGCCGTCGCAGTCTTCCCGGTGGTAGAGATCTCCCAGGCGGTCTATTTCTTCGATGGGTGGATCGGCTTCGATATCACTGAAAAGAACCGTTTCAACCTTGTATTTCTTGAGTTGTTTTATCACCTCGTCGGCGCGTCCCATTTCTTTCATAGTCGGATCGCAGATGAAAAGCGCTCTTGTCATGCCGAGTGCCGCCGCCTGACCGCCGATTTTCGAAAGTACGCCCGCTCCGATCATGAGCGGCGGCAGTGAAGTGATGCGCACCTCCCAGATTTTCCGTGGTTCCCTGAACGCGTCCATGC
>DSBH01000024.1 GCA_011056825.1 Deltaproteobacteria bacterium
ACGGAATTGTTTACGCCATGCCCACCAAGAAAAGCCCCCACGGCGTTGATGTAACGCCCGACGGTGAATACATTATAGGAAACGGAAAGCTGGCCCCGGTTGTCGTCATTCATTCTTTCAAGGGAATGCTCAAGGCGATCGAAAACAAGGACTTTGCCGGCAAAGACGCGGGCATCACCGTTCTGAACGAAAAAACCACCAAGGTCGCCGAAGTTACCGTGGGACTGGGACCGTTGCACACCACCTTTGATCCCGACGGATTCGCCTACACGTCGCTCTTCGTGGAAAGCGCCGTCGCGAAGTGGCGGTGGCAGGAAGGTCCCGATCGATGGAAGATGGTCGACAAGGTTCCCATTCAGTACAATATCGGCCACATCGCTGCGCCTCACGGCCTGACGACAAAACCGCGCGGCGAATGGGTCCTTTCGCTGAACAAGCTGTCCAAGGGCACGCACCTCAAGGTCGGTCCCGATCAGCCCGAGTCCATGCAGTTGATCGATCTCAGCGGCGAAAAGATGCGGATTATTTACCAGGCATTCCCGGAACCGGAGCCTCACTACGCCTGCGTTTGCGAAGCTGACATCATTGAACCGAATGTCTTCGAAGTGTACACGCCGGAACTCAATCCCGAAGAGGAGTTCGCTGTTTACAAGCCTGAAGACGGGCGGTACGAGAGAATTGACGACCACACGGTCGAGGTGTTCGCCGGCGAAATTCGAAGCGCGATTTATCCCAACGTGGTCGAAGTCATGGAAGGCGACAGGGTCATTTTCCATCTGACCAACATGGAGACCATGCGCGACGAGATCCACGGTTTCGGTATCTGTGAACACAACGTCATCGGCGTGCCGACGCCGGGCGAGACGCAGACCTTCGAGTTCATCGCGGATCGCGTGGGAGTGTGGCCTTACTACTGTGTTAACTTCTGCTCGGCGCTTCACCAGGAAATGCAGGGCTACCTGCTCGTAAAGCCGAGAAAGTAACTCGGGAAAGGAGTGGATGCAATGAAAGGCTGGTGGGGGATAGGACGTATGATTATGCTGCTGTTGGCGGGTGCCTTGATGCTTGCCAGCCTGAGCTATCCCATGTGGAGTATTTATCTGTGGAGCTTCTCGTACCCCAACGGTATCGGGATGTCAGTGTATCAGAACAAGCCGGGAGATCCGGTCGATGTTGACCAGCTTGACGGTGGAGTCGACGAGCTTGAAGTGCTGAATCACTTTATCGGCATGAAGCCCATTACGAAAGATCTGCTGATCTTCAAGATTCTGCCGAAAGCGACTGTCCTCATGGGCGTATTGTTCATCGTCGCGGCCTTCTGGCGGAAGAGAAAATTCCTGTACGGCGTCGCGGGTGCGGGTATCCTGCTGGGTATGTATGGTATGGGGTCATTCTTTTACTATATGTACCAGTATGGACACGACCTGGACCCGAACGCCGCCATAACAATCGAACCGTTCATGCCGGGAATAATCGGGGAGAAAAACCTTGCCCAGTTTACTTCCTGGTCGCAGTTCGAAAACGGGACGTTCTTCCTGATACTGTCAACGATGCTCGTGCTGATAGTTGCGGGCGCGGAATGGTGGATGGCGAGAAAGCAGCAGCATGAGAAGAAGGCTTGAAGCAGTGTAACCTCTTAGACAAGGAGAGAGACATGAAAAATAAAATCATGCTTACAATAGGAGTCATGCTGGCTGTCCTGCTGTGTGTAGCAGTTACGGGCTACGCCCAGCAAGATATGAGTGACGTGAAAGGCCTCTGCGAGGAAGCATATCTCAATGCCTCGCAGACAAGGGATATCGTGGCCAACGGAATGAAAACTGTCGAAGCTGAAATCACGGAAGATTCATCTGACCTGAAAATCGGCGAATTCAAGGACGGCAAGGAGTGGTTCGAAAAGGCCGACGCGCTCCTGAACGAGAACAAGGCCAAGATGGACAACGGCGAGTACACGAAGGATATCGCCATTGATCTGGGCCTCGCGTGGCAGTGGTTTATAAAGAGCGGTTCGGCGATAACCCGCGCCGGAATGCAGGAATAAAAAAGACGTTTGTTCGTGGGCCCGGCGCGGTGTAAGGATGGAGAACGCCGGGCCCGCGAGCGACGGGCGCCGATGCCGGAAAACAATGCGAGCATCGGTGAATATTAACGACATTGCTAATGTGAAGGATGAGCAGGAAGCTCAAAGAAAGACATGCCATGAACATCGGTCGAAACTGCGGGATCGTGATAATCGTCGGACTCGCGGTTCTTTTTTTTGCTGAAATTGCGGTCGCGAGGACGATACACGTATCCCCGGATAACGGAGATTTTAAAACGATACTCGAGGCCGTCGAGGCCGCTGCGCCGGGGGACACGATTGAAGTGGGATCCGGGGTGTACAAGGGCAACATGCTCATCAACGCCGAGGATATACGCATCATCGGCAAGAATGATCCCGTGATCCAGGGGGAAGATGAAGGCACGGTTGTGACCCTTACGGGGAAACGTGTGGAGTTCAAAGGATTCACCGTGAAGGGAGGCGGATACAACCTGTGCAAGGACGATTCGGGTGTTATGTTCAAGGATTGCACGGAATGTCTCGTCGAAGAGTGCGAGTTTTTAGACAATCTGTTCGGATGCTATTTCTACCAGTGCGATAAGTGTGTGTTCCGCAATAACCTGATAGAAGGAAGGGAATACGAAGTCCAGGAAGACCGAGGGAACGGCATACACCTGTGGGACGCCGCCTATTACCTTATCGAGGGAAATGAAATACGCCAGGCCAGGGACGGTATCTACATATCATTTGCCAATTACGGCGAGATCAGGGACAACTGGATTCACCACACGCGTTACGGCCTTCACTACATGTATTCAAAAGAGAATATTTTTAATGAAAACGTGCTTACCGATAACGTGGCCGGAGCAGCGGTTATGTATTCCGAGCACATGGAATGGAACCGGAATATTTTCGCCCATAACAGGGGATTTCGCGCCTACGGCATTCTGTGGCAGGACGTGAGATACAGCGAGTGTCGGCATAATCTGGTCGTCGATAACACCATAGGTCTCTACTTCGACCAGGCGGGTTATTCAGAGGTGAGCGATAATCTGGTCGTCTGGAACGACATAGCGGCCATTATACTTGAAAATTCGGAGCTCAACACGCTGTTCGACAACAACTTCGTCAACAACCTTTCCAACGTGCAGCTGCGCGGTGGAACGCAAAAGGGGCGAAACAACAAGTTTTACAAGGACGGCCGCGGGAATTTCTGGGACGATCACCGGGGATACGACCTGAACGGAGACGGTATCGGCGACCATCCGCACATGCTTCAGAATATTTTCGAATATGTTCTCGTGTACGAACCGGCCTACCGTCTCTTTCTGTTCAGTCCCGTGGGGAAGGCGATAGCCACGGCCGAAAAGGTATTTCCCATTATCGAGGTGGGGAGCACGGGAATAGACCCCTACCCCCTCATGCGGCAGGTGGAGATATTCGAGCAGGAAAGGCTTTTTGAAAAGCTGGGTGAGATCAGGGACAGAAGAGGAGGATTCGGCTGGTCCGGAAGAGCTATAATAATAACATTTTCCCTGCTCATGATGGGGGGTGCGCTTGTTATCATAGCGAGGAATTATAAAAGGATATGAGGGCGCCATGCTGGCGGCACGGCCGGTGGACGCTTTGTATATATTATGAACATTAGAAACGAAAGAGCCGGATATACCATGGATGCGATGATTGATATTCAGAACCTGGTGAAAAAGTACGGGAATTTTACGGCGGTGAATGATGTCTCGTTTACCGTGCCGAAAGGCGAAGTCTTCGCGCTGCTCGGCCCGAACGGGTGCGGCAAGACGACGATAATCAGGGTGATGATGGGCCTGCTGAAACGGACATCGGGCGCGATAAAGATAGAAGGCCGTGATGTGGAAAAGGGATCCGTCGGCATCCGCGAAAAGATCAGTTACCTGCCGCAGCAGGTGGTGTTTCCCGACACGCTCACCGGAAAGGAAATACTCCATTTTTACTGTCGTCTTCGAAGGATGAAAATGGACGGCATAGACCGGGTGTTCAGCCTGAAGGGCATGGAAGATTTCCTCTCAAGGCCCGTCGGTGAATATTCAGGCGGCATGCAGCAGCGGCTTGCCCTGGCCATTACCCTTCTGCCGCGAAGCGAGATATTGATCATGGACGAACCGACGGCGAGTCTCGATCCGGAGGCGGTGTACGAATTCCGGCAGGCCGTGCGCGAGCTCTGTCAACAGGGCACGACGGTAATCCTGGCGACGCACCTTCTTTCGGAATCGGAGGGACTGGCGGACCGGGTTGCGATCATGCGGACCGGAAAGATAGTGACACTCAAATCCATGAAAGAAATGAAAGAAGAGATACTAAAGACGTTCAAGTTCTATATTTCCCTGGGACAGATGGAAGAGCGATTCGAAGAGGTGGCGCGGAAGAACGGGGCCTCGGAGGTTGAGAGTATAGACAGGGCCTTGATTATTTCGACGGAAAAACCGGAGGACCGGCTCAGGATCGTCAACGCCGTGCAGGCAGAAGGCGGACTGATAGAACGGTTCGGTACCATCGAACCGCCGCTCGAGGAAGTGTACATGAAAATTCTTCAGGACAGAGAGGCCTAAAAAGGAATGTTAAGGAGGCTTGGGCACATAATAGCGATTGCCTGCTTGTGTTGTTCCTGTACACAGAGCGACCTGCCCGTCGACATATATTCAGAAGAAGACGTCTGTGAAACCTGTCGCATGCTGATTACCGACACGAGATTCGCCGCGGAGATCATTCCCAAAGAAGGCAAGGCGCTGAAATTCGATGATCCCATTTGCCTGGTGAAGTATTTCGATCTTTGCAGGAAGCTCGATCTTGGGTTCACCAGAGACGATATTCTGGCTATATACGTAAAGGATTATTATACACGGGAATGGGTCCCGGCGGCGGAGGCGACCATTGTCAGGGCGAATATCGTGACGGTGATGGGGTACGGCGTTGTCTGTTTCAAGGAGAGGAAAGACGCGGAGGACTTCGCCGAGAAATACAACGGGACGCTGTATGTTTTCGACGATCTCTGGGACATGTACAAGGAACCCAACGTCATGGAGCGGATCGTTATAAGCCACGGGACAATGAAACCCGACGTAGTCCAGGTGCAGAATAACGATATCGTTGAAATACTTGCCGAGACAAACGACGATCGGACATACAGGATAACGGTCAAGGGATACGAGGACGTGGCAACGTTTTCGGAAATCAGGAAAGGACACCCACGGCAGATACGGTTTGAGGCGACGAGGCCGGGGCGGGATTTTGCCTTCATCGACATGGATACCGGCGAGGCGCTTGGAAAATTCTGGGTTGAGGGGGGCCACTTTAGAGAGGAACAGAAGAGGCGGTAGCTGTCATGTCGAAGATACAAACTATCGGTTATGTTATGCGGTATGAACTGCTCATGAATATCCGGAGCAAGTGGGTGCTCGGGTTCAGTATAGGGTTCGCCCTGCTTGCGTTGGGGATATCCTATTTCGGAATGGCCCTGATAGGTTATATGGTTGAGTTTCAGGATTTTTACAGGACTGTGGCGAGCCTGTTAAACTTGGTGATTTACCTGATTCCCGTCGTGGCGCTGGTCATGGGGGTGAACAGCATGTGCCAGGAACGGTCGTCCTTCGACATGATGCTGGCCCAGCCTGTATCGCGATCGCAGGTGTTTCTCGGGAAAATAGGCGGTCTTTTCATCGCGATGTTCGTTACCACGGCGATCGGACTCGGGACGCCGGGCATTGTGATCGGCGTGCAGAGCGGGTACGAGGGAATCTGGAAATACGTGATCTTCGTGGTGCTGTGCCTCGCAATGGCGACCATGTTCGTGTCGGTGTCGACGCTCGTGTCGGTCATCGTGCGCGGCAGGACGAGGGCGCTGGTCATCTCCCTGCTGCTATGGGTGTTTTTCATTCTTTTCTATGACATGATCGTGTTCGCCATATCATACTACGTGGTGAATGAACGGTACCTTCGCACGATGTTGTATTTTTCACTGATCGCGAATCCCATCGACATCATCAGGGTGCTTACGCTGATGATTATAGGAGGCGAGTCGGCGCTGGGGCCGGCCGGTGCGGGCCTGATACGCCAGTTCGGGGGAGTCTGGACGGGCATAAGTCTGAGCGCGGCGCTTATTCTGCTCTGGAACATAGTTCCGCTGGGACTCGCGACGTTAGTATTCAAAAAACGAGATATTGTGTAGCCGGATGATGAAACAGACACGCAACATCAAACGCGGGGTTCTGCTGGTTCTGCTCATCGCCACCGCCGTGTTCGTCGTCGTCGCCTGCAAGGGCGGCGGCGACGGCACCCTCCGCGTCGGCCAGAAAGCCATTGATTTCGAGCTGCGGGACCTGGACGGCACGATGCACCGGCTGAGCGATTACCGGGGGCGGAGAATACACCTCCATTTCTGGGCGGACTGGTGCCCGTTGTGTCACAAGGAATTTGAGGACATGGGCAATGTCTACAAGGAACTCAAAAAGAAATACCCGGACTTTGAAATACTCGGAGTCAACGTCGATCAGCCGACCGTCCACGTTGAAGAGTTTATCAAAAAGCACCAGGTCGAGTTTCCCATTCTTCTCGACGTGGGTTCGAAAGTGGCGCGGGCATACGGGCTTAAAGGAATTCCCTGTAATTTTCTTGTCGGCAGGGACGGAAAAATCAAGGACGTGCTCCTGGGATGGGTCAATGAAGAATATATGAAAGAAAGCCTCAGGAAGCTGGAATAGGAGAGCAGGATGAAGCGGGGGGGCGTCCCGGAGTTGTCTCGATGTCGAGTTCTTCCGTTGCTTCTTAGGTTTTTCAGATTACGTATAAGTATTTCAGACACAGAAAGAAGGAGGCAACAATGAAACTGAAACAATACTACACAACATTCGCAATCGTCGCCGTCATGGTGCTCCTGGCGGCATTCCTCGTCGTTTCGTGCATGCACGTGTCGGGAAGCGGGGACAAAGGCCAATGGAACGTTGAGGGGTGGGATCAGAAATGGTGCCCCCTTTGTGGCATGGACCTTGACGTCTTTCATTCTACCTGTCACCGGCTCTTTTTCAACGACGGCAGAATCGTGGGGTATTGCAGCATTCATTGCGCGGCCAAGGACTACCGGAAATACCGGGACCAGGTGGCGAAAATCGACGTGGCGGACTTCGCGACGGGGGAATTCATTCCGGCGGAAACCGCCCATTACCTCGTGGGAAGCGATCTGCCCGGCGTCATGTCCGTCGTCAGCAAGAAGGCCTTTGCCTCCCTTGATGACGCGAAGAAGTTTCAGAAAGAACACGGCGGAGACATCCTGTCGTTCAAAGAAACACTTGCCGTCGTGTACGCTGGTATTGACAGGGATCAAAAGATGCTGATGAAGAAAATGGGCACCATGGAAGTCATGGGCAAAAAAGTGGCGACAAAATACGGCTGTTTCGAGTGTCACGGACAAGACGGCCGTGGATGCGGAAAGGCGACGGCTTTCATTTCGCCCCGATTTGTCAAAGAGATGAACAGCAAACCGGTCCTGAAAGACGCGATCATGCGGGATGGCCATGCGAAAGATGCGTTCCAGGACAAGATATCCCCGAAAGAACTTCAGGCGTTGATGATTTATGTCTGGGGCGTCAAGGAACGCGCGAAATAAGAAAAGGTTCGTGAATGACGGGGTCGTTCGGTTGTTTACGGAGCGATCCCCGTCTCCGAAAGGAGCGGGAAGATGAACATCAGCAGGAGAGAATTCATCAGGCAGGCGGGGACCGGGTGCGCGGTCGTACTTCTTGCGACGGGCGGCGGGATAGCAGCGCCCGTCAGCGTGCTGGCGGGATCTATTCCGCGGCCGACAAAAGATGACCGTTGCCCTGTTTGCGGTATGTTCGCGTACAAGTATCCACACTGGATGGCGGGCTATGTTTTTAAAGACGGCACCAAGGTGTTTTTCTGTTCGCCCAAGTGTTTCTTTCATAATCTTTTCAATATGGACAAGTATCAGCCCGGAAAAACAAGGGATGACCTTGAGCTTATTTGGGTAACTGATTACTACACGGCAAAACCGGTCAACGCGGAAGATCCCGACATGAGATACGTGGCCGGTTCAACGCTGGTCGGTCCGATGGGATGGGACGTCGTTCCGGTAAAAGGCGTGGATGCTGCCGAAACCCTGAAGAGGGATTACTTCGGTGAGGAGATTCTTCGCCTGGACGACGTGACCCCGGATCACATCGAACGCGCGCGGAAAGGCGGCGGAAGAAAAACGAAATACTAGGGAAGGGACGACTGCAAACACACGGCAACGGGGGCCAAACGACGTTCCGGAGGAAAGGCTTCCATGGATCTTCTCCGGGACGGGCATCGTCCGGAATGACTGATTACACATGATTTACATAAAGGTATATCTGACCGTGCTGGGCATGCTCGTGCTCATGGCGGTGGGAATCATTGTCGATAACGGAATCAGGGGCACTATCGAAATAAACCGCCTCAAGGGTGATCTGCGCGTGCTCGCGCCATTGATGATGACCGCCGATACCGCCGTGAACAACAGTGCCCGGTACATACGGCACCGGAGCCTGACCTATCCCGGATCGCCTTTCCCCGACTACCCGGGCCAGCCTGATTATCTGCCGTCGGGCATGGCCTGGACGATTATCGATTTTCCCGGCGTGAACACGCGGCTGGAAATTGAAGGTGTGCCGGCGTCGGGGCAGAAGGAAACGCCATGAGAGTTTTTTTATACCAGTTCAACTTTGCCATCCGCGCGCTCCTGCGCCGGAAAATCAAGAATATTTCGATTATCCTGATGTTCGCGCTGGTGGTGTTGATTTTCGCCAGTATCCATTTCCTTTCGGGTTCTCTGAACAGGGAGACGGACACGGCGCTGGAGTACCAGCCGGAAATCATCGTGCAGAACCTGAAGGCGGGCAGGCAATTGCCGCTGCCCCTTTCCTGGGCAGAAGACATCGGCGAGATTATCGGCGTCAGCGAGGCGAGACCCCGCGTGTGGGGTTTTTATTTTGACCGATATACCGGAGCAAACTACACAATCGTTGGGATTCCGCCGGAGTTGATGGAGGAAGAAGATCCGTCCCTCGGCTGCCTGGTCCCGTCGCTGGGTGCCCGGGAGGTCGCGGTTGGAGAAGGCGTCATGACTTCCCGCGGTCTCGAAGTCGGGGGAAGAATTCAACTGGAACGTCCCGACGGTACCCCCATACGGTTTACCGCGACACAATCGTTCATTTCGGATGTTGTACTCTGGACCTATGACCTTGTCGCCATGCCTTCGTCCGATGCCCGTGATCTTTTCGATTTGCCGGAAGACGAAGCCTGGGATATAGCCGTGTATGTTCCCAACCCGGTGGAAGTGGCGAATGTATCGCAGAAAGTGCTGAACATGTTCCCCGGGGCCAGGATAGTTGTGAAAGACCAGCTTATCAGCAGTTACGGAACCATGTTCGGATTTCGTAACGGGCTTCTTATAACGATTTCTCTGAGCTGTCTGCTGGCCTTTTTCATCCTGGCCTATGACCGCGCCGCCGGGCTGCCCCGGGAGGAGCAGATGGAGATCGCCATTCTGAAAGCACTGGGATGGGAAACGAGAGACGTTATTCGCGTCAACATGCTTCAGTCGGTGGTGATATCACTGACGGCGTTCCTTGCCGGGGTTATCGGCGCCTATATTTACG
>DSBH01000254.1 GCA_011056825.1 Deltaproteobacteria bacterium
CGTCCATCTCAAGCATGTGGACGCCCAGATCGAGAGCTTCCTCGAAAGCCGGCAACGTGTTTTCGGGGCACAGGAGCGAACCGCCCCGGTGTGCCACCACCCAGCCGCCCCCGGCGGGCAAACCGGCGAAAAAGGGATGTTCGGAACGCCGCTGTTGTAATCCTGGAAAATTCTGCAAAAGACTGCACTCTCTGTCATTATATTGACACGCCCACCGGGGAAACAGCCCCGCACTGCCGGAAGGAAGGGTAACCCTTTACGTCATTATCGATTGCCTTTGCAACATACCGGCGGCAGAACGGCCGTATTCGCCGAAACGGAGCGGCCGCTGTACTTTGCGCGGATCCGCAGCCTCGCACAATACCCGCCGTTATCTCTTGACAACCAGCACCGGGCAGGACGCCTTCCTGACGAGATTGTAGGACACGGATCCGAGCAGCACGGCGGGAAAGGTGTCGGCTTTCCCCCGCGCGCCGATAACGATCAGAGACGCGTCCTCTTCTTCTTCCACGCGCAGGATTTCCTTGAAGGGGTCTCCCTGCTCGATCCTTATGGTCACCTTGAATCCCAGCTCGTGCAGTTCCTTTTCAATCTTCTGCAGTTCTTTCCGCGCCTTGACTTCCAGTTCGTCCACGATATCGGCGATGTCTTTCGTGGCAAACCGCGACAGGTCGCTGAGGCCGCGCCTGTCAATAATGTGCAGCAACACAATCTCCTTCGCTCCCGCGTCTTTCAGTTTTCTGACAAAGCCGAGCGCGCGGACCGCCTCCGTGGAAAAATCCGTCGGATATACTATTTTTTTAAACATTCCCTCCTCCTCTTTTCGTGTCACGGTGACCGGACCAGCCCCTGCCGATTCCTCCCGCTTTCTTCCCATCCGGGCCACCGCTCAGTTCAGGGCGTCCCCCCGAAAAGGCGTGCCGCTCTTTTTACTTTCCGACCGTCACGGGAATGCTCTCGTACGATTCATCATAGTCGGGCATGGAAACCTCGTCGTCTGCGGATACAAGGCTCCCGTAAACCGGGTTGTCCTTCCATCCCTCAATATGAGCGGCACGTTTCGCCGCCGCCTTGAGACGATCCCAATCGGCGCTTCCATAGAGGAACATCTGCTGGGCCGCCATGGACCCTTCTCCGTGAATCGTATCGATCTGCCAGTAACTGCCGGTCATGTCCTTGATCAGTCTCATGACCCGCAACCTGTCTTCCGTGGAAACGCCGTCCCGGGCACTCAGGTATTTGTCTATGTAAGGCTGAATTTCGGGGTTCTGCCAGTCACGGTAACAGGGCGCGGTGGTACTGAGACCCCCTGCTATATCCTGCATATACTGGCACATCTGGTGAAAATTGCTTGCGAAGGTATACTTTGCCGAATTGATGGACATCCGGTTGGGCATGGCGACATCGTGGCCGAATTCCTTTTCCGGATCGAGGCAGGCCGCTTTCCCCATTTCAAGGACCATGTGACTGATCATGGCCATCCAGGCAAGCTTTTTCCGAATGTGATCGACATGCTCGATGCCGTTATATTCGGCGGCCAGAGCGGCAGCGCCGGTCATGGCTTCAAGTTTTCCCACCATTTTGCAGGTCCCGAAAAGCCGGTGGTAACTCGCGAAGGCATAGGCCAGGGTTCGTGAAAACTGCCATTCACCGCACATGAACACCCGTTCCCACGGCACGAAGACATCGTCGAACACGATCAGGCTCTCCGTCGGCTGGAGCGCGCTTGTTCTCGGATAATCGAAGTCGCCTTCGTCGCCGTACGTACGGGAAACGGGTTCAACGGCCAGCAGTTTCACGCCCGGCGTCGCGACGGGTACGGCGAATGCCAGGGCATAATCCTTGTCCGCTTCTCCGTGTGTCCGGCACGGTGAACAAAGCAGTTCATTCGCGCAGGGAGAGGCGCTGATGTGAACCTTGGCGCCCCGGACTACAATCCCGTCTTTCTGGCGGTCGACGACCCGGAGATAATAATCCTGGTGCTGCTTCTGCTTTGACGGATGCAGGCTGCGGTCGCCCTTGACGTCCGTAATGGCGCCGGTGATTCCCAGGTCCTGTTTCATGAGCATTTTCCGGTACTGTTCAACCCGCTCGCTGTAATTGGTTCCCAGTTCCCGGTCCATGACAGCCGCCGTAACGGTGAACGCGGCAAGCGCGTCGGCGCCCATGCAGTGCAGCAGTACGCCGCCGCCGGTTCTCATGGCCGTCACGAAACATTCCCTTCGACGCTGAAGATCTTCCGATGTTTTCGGCGCCGTGAGCAGAAAATTTACCTCTTCACCGTCTTCGTCCCGTGTGACGAAGAGATCCCGGTACTCAGGCTTGTTGGGCATAACGTAATCCAGCGCCGCCGTCTTGATTATGCCGCTGATGGTCGGGTGGGTCCTGACATCCTTTACTTTCTCTCCCATGCACCACACGTCGCGGCCGTCATCCAGGCTGTCCAGGTACTGATCGACTGTTCTGATCATCAGTTACACTCCTTTCATCTCTTTGTCTGTTATACTGAGTTCGCCGACGCGATACCGGCCGGCGAGGTTTTTTTCAACCATCAGGTATTCGCAAGCAACTGCGATCTGAGATTCGTCTTCGAACCCTTCAGTCCAAGTTTATTCCGTATTTTCGACCGATAAAATTCAACGGATCGCGCGGAAATATTCAGAAGCAATCCGATTTCCTTGCTTGACTTGCCGTCACGGATCAGGTTCGCAATCTGAATCTCGCGCGGCGTCAGGTTCAACTGGTAACTGCTCACCTCGCGAAGAAAGGGGGATACCACGCGGTTGATGTTGCTCTCGATAAGTTCGACAAAAACTTGTTTGTCATCGTCCGTCCGGGACATCTTCATTTTTTCAATATAGGGTAAAACAAGGGTCCGAATGTTTGACACCACGTCGCTCTGAATCTTCGCCCGCTCTTCCTCCCGGCGTCGGACAAAGACGCGGAGAGCCGTGTTGGCCTCTTCCAGGTAGCGCGACTTGATCGTCAATTCTTTGTGAGCGTTATAAAAATCCGTCATATCCTGAATCATTCCGATCCCGCCAACAATATTCCCGTCGCCGTTACGAAGAGGCGAGGTGCGTACCATAACCCAGAGTTCGACGCCGCTTAAGGTGGTATGGTATTCTCCTTCGTAATATCCTTCTTCTCCCTCGAAGGGTTTTGTCAGTGATGAGACCACCCGCTGATCACGCACGAGACGCAGATTCGATCCAAGAAGACGCTCCCTCGATGCACCCATTAATCGGGCCATCTGCTCATTGCAATCGAGCATCTTGAATTCACAGTCATAACTGAACACCGAGACAGGGGCCAGATGAAAGAGCGTCCGGTAGAGTTCCTCGCTCTCCCTGAGCGCGTCCTCGGTCCGTTTCCGGTCGGTAATGTCGCTGGCAAAATTCAGCGAGGCCGGTTTGTCCCACCACATTATCATCACCACGTTCATCTCGAGCCAGATGATATTCCTTTTTTTGTCTATGATTCGATAGGAATAAACGTCGGTAAATTTTTCCCCCTTGAGACGCCGGACGTGGCGGTCAACAACCATGTCGCGGTCCTCGGGATGTATTTTCTCGGCGAAGGGTTCCGACAGAAGCTCTTCCCTCGAATAACCTGACAACTCAAGCGTCTTGGGGTTGGCATAACGGATGTATCCGTCCTGGGCGACGAAAATCGCCTCGTTGGCGTTTTCCACCAGGAGGCGATAAGCATCAGATTCAAGAAAAACCGAATACGACTGGTTCCGCTCTGTCATTTCCTTTTCTCCCCCACGGAAACGCCTGCAACGGGTTCACCCGAAGCGCCCTCTTCCACGAAGATACGCGTTTCTTCCGTGACATAACAGGCGGTGGCTACTACTTCTTAACACGCTCTCGTTCTGTCACGATCATGGTATGGTGAAGTCTCGTTTCACGAAGCAGCCTGTCCTTCACGCGATGAAGCTCATCGGCGTCACCGGCGAACGCCTCAAATCCCATTTTTTCCAGAAGAGAAGCTTCTATACTAGCCGCCGTCGAGAACGCCTCCATCTGTTGAATGGTTCCGGCCTTTGCCGCGGCGGTTCGTTCTCTGATAAAATTCAGCGACGTGGTTATTGCCGTCTTGTTGAAACGCCCCGTGAAACGGATGGTCCCGCTTTCAAGGGGTCCCAGTAGCGACAGCACCTCGTCGTGGTGAACGTACTCTTCATCTGAGATCCTTTCCCAGAATTGCTTTTGGTCGGGAAAACACCGCGCCAGGGCCCGGTAAAAATCACCGATGACCTTTTCATGGTCAGCCAGCAGATACAGCACCTCTTTACCGTCCACTTCCCGCTCCTTTCCGGTATCCCGAATCGACGGCTACGACTCACCGAAAGGGTCATAGCCGGGTTTCAGGTACAGCTTGTCGTTATTTTCGAGAATATCGGGCCGATAGACCTGGTCGGGCCACGCGGCCCGATCGATTTCCTCGATGGCCACCGAAACAACCTTTTTCTCGCAGCCGAGTGAACGGACTACTGCGCCCGCCACTTCTTCCGCGAGGCCTTTTTTCTGTTCCTCGTTTCTCCCGGTATAAAGCTTGACAATGACGTGCGGCATGCTCCCCCTTCCCCCCGAGACCGGCGCTGCTTTTCTTGTTCTTATATAAAACAGATCGCGCACCCGTTCAAGGTCTAAAGGATCACGGCCATGTCTGTTATGCCCGTTGGAACGATTGTAAACGACATAATGTTTCTGATGTCATGAACCTGTTGTGAAAAAATAATATTTTCATTTTATGTGGTATGTTTGCTGTGATGTAATTCTGTTGGTTTATCTCCGCACGTCGGGCTAAAAGCTTTCTGGAAGCGCGGCTAAGTGAAGGGCATTGAATATTTTTCGTTTTTTTTACAATGCCATCAACCTGTACTATTTTTAAATCTCGTCCCCGGCGTGTTCGGTTCGCGCGATCTTTGCGCTTGATGAATACATTCCGCTCGGGTACGATGTCAGCCGGGAACCGAGAAAAATCATCTCACAGGAACTGCCGCCATGAAAATTCACTTACTCATTATCGCAACATGTTTTCTGTTTGCATGTTTTCCGGCTTACGCGGAGGAAGAGGCGCCGACGAGCACGGCCGATGACCGGACGGCCCTGGAGCTCGCGATTTATTCCGGACAGCGGGCGCTCGTCACCGATACGCGGCGCGTGTCACTTCCCGCAGGCCGCGGCACGTTGCTCCTGACCGATATAGCCGCCCGGATCACTCCCGACAGCCTCCACGTTTCCTGTCCCGGTGATACCAACGGTTTCCGCGTTCTGGAACAGGTCTTTTCATACGACCTGATTTCCAGGGCGGCCCTCCTGGAACGGTACCGGGGGGAAACCGTCAAGCTCATGGATTATAACCGGCAACAGGACCGTAAAGACGTGGTGGAGGCTACTCTTCTCAGCACCCGCGATGTTCCGATTTACCGGATCGGCAATGAAATCTATATCGGTCATCCCGGCATCACGATTCTTCCCGACATTCCGGAAGATCTCACGGCCGAGCCGACGCTTTCCTGGCTTTTTGAAAACAAGAAAGCGGGAAAACGTCACATCGCCTTCTCGTACCTCACCGGCAACGTCGACTGGAGGGCAAACTACCTGCTTACAATCAGCGATAAAAACCCAACAGGAGAACTGTCAGCCTGGGTCTCGATCGACAACCGGAGCGGCGTCGACTACCGCAACGCCAGGGTTTCACTTGTCGCGGGCGACGTCAACAAACGGAATAACAGGGAGAAAACAGTATTCGGCGACAGAATGATGGCTATGCAGAGCGCGCCGGCGTCGGAACAGTTTCAACAGGCTGCGCTCTTTGAATATTACCGGTACGAGCTGACCCGGCCTGTGACAATCGAAAACAACCAGTCACGTCAGATCGAACTCTTTTCGCCCCGCGTCATTCGCCCGAAAAAAAACTACCGGGTTTTTTCCGGAGCCGGCAGGCATACTCACCAACGGACTGAAGAAGATACACGGATTCCGGTTGAAGTATCGCTGTCTTTTCGCACCGACGAAGCCAACAACCTTGACATGCCGCTTCCTGCGGGACTGGTGCGTCTGTACCAGGTCGACGAAAGAGACAGGCGCTGGTTCATAGGCGAAGATCGTATCAATCACTCGCCGAAAGACGCCGACGTTTCAATCAAGGCCGGGAGCGCGTTCGACATTACGGCGAAGCGTAAACAGCTCGAATTCAGGCGCGTCACCTCCCGTGTTTCCGAATCGAGCTGGGAGATAGCCGTAACAAATCGTAAAAGCGACCCTGTCGTTGTCGAATGCCTGGAACAGCTTTCCGGCGACTGGGAAATCACGAAAAGCAGTCATCCGTTCACGATCGTCAACGCCTTTACAGCGCGTTTCGACCTGTCTGTTAAACCGGAGGAAACAGTGATCCTGCACTACACGGTAAAAACGGGGGCATAGATGGTACGAACGGTTTTCTATATCTCAGACGGCACAGGCATTACCGCGGAAACACTGGGTCACACGCTGCTGACACAGTTCCCACGCGTCACTTTTCAGACAATCAGCCTTCCCTTTGTCAACACGCCCGAAAAAATCGACCGGGTCATCCAGCGCATCAACAGAACAGCCGACAGAGAAGGACTGGTGCCGCTGGTGTTTTCAACACTCACGAGCCCCGCACTGCGCATGCGCCTCACAATGTGCCGAGGGTCCGTGTTCGATTTTTTTGAGACCTTCACCGGTCCCATGGAAGAAGTCATGGGAGTTACATCATCGCCGGTTACCGGACGGTCCCACGGCATGGGCGATCCCGGCGACTACTCCGAACGCATCGATGCCGTCCACTATACCATGCAGCATGACGACGGTTCGGCCTTCAGCGACTACTCGAAGGCCGACATCATCATAACAGGCGTCTCCCGTACGGGGAAAACCCCCACCTGCCTGTACCTGGCCCTGCAATTCGGCGTCCAGGCGGCCAATTATCCGCTCACCGACGAAGATTTCGAACGGGGGGAGTTGCCACAGATACTCGAGCCCGAAAAGGAAAAACTTTTCGGCCTGACCGTGGGAGCGGAGCGTTTGTACCAGATCAGGCAGGAGCGCCGCGCCAACAGCGTTTACGCGAGCATGCAGCAGGTGCGCAAGGAGCTCCGGGCTGCCGAAGATCTCTTTCGAAGAAAAAAAATACCTTTTCTCAATATCACCCATATGTCAGTCGAAGAGATCGCCGCGTCGGTGATGCAGCGGGCGGACCTGAAACGCAAAATTTGAACAGCCGCGGCACGGCCCCCGAAATTAACGTACGGGGCGGCATCAGGATATTTATTTTCCCCTCCCGTCATAACGTCGTCCCCGAACCTGCTCGCCCTGAGCCTGTCGAAGGGCGAAAGCGAGTTGACCGTACAGGCATGCCTGCCAGTACCCGGCTGTTTTCATTGCTCCGATCCCTTCTCCTCCGTCATCCCGATTTATTTCGTCATACCGGCGCAGGCCGGTATCCAGCGCTTTCCGTTAGTTCGATCCCCCCGTCGTGCCGGACGGGTACCGACTATAGCGCCCGGGGCATATCCAGTCCTTTTACGATACCTGCTGGATTCCGGATCAGGCCCGGAATGACAAGCGGGAAAACAATTTCAGAAAAACCATTTCAGCTTGACCCTGCGGCGGCTCTTTCGTATACTTCCCGGCAGCGGGGTCGGAACCGGACCTGACGGCACGATTCCCGCACCGTTTCAGCAAGGATAAGCCCGTGTCTCTTTGCACTCCTTCAGTACCAGAACTCTTCAGCGCCTGTACACGGCTCTTCGGACCGGATATTCAGGTATCAATTGATTTTCTGAAATACCTGGAACCGTCCGGCGTCAGGACCGCCTACCGGGAACGCGTTTTTGAAACCCATCCCGACCGGGCAAGGATACTCGGTCTCGACGAGCGGGCCCTCGCGGAAAATTTTAAAAAAATTAACGAGGCGTACGAGTTGCTGTCGTCAGCCGTCAGCGAAAAACACAGGTTTCTTTCACAGAACGGCATGTCGACACCCGCAAGAAAGGCGAAGCCCGAAGCGACGTTCCGCGATCACTATTACGCGGGCGTTCTGCCCCGCCGTTTTCTTCCGATCGGGCAGTTTCTTTACTATTCAGGTCTCATATCATGGCGCGACCTCATAGACGCTATCGTCCGGCAACGGAAAAACAGGCCTCTTATCGGGCGAATCGCCCGTTCCTGGCATCTCCTGAGTGACGACGAGATCAGCTATATTCTCAAACACAGGGTAGCGGGGGAAAAATTCGGCGAGTACGCCCTGAGGAAAGGATTCCTGACAAAAGGCAATATCGCCGCCCTGCTCGGCAAACAACGTCTCCAGGCCGGTCCGTTCTGCAAGTATTTCATAAGCCGGGATATGTTAACCTCCGACGAGGTGGAAACACTGGTGAAGGCGCAGCACCGGCACAACGCGATGTGGAACAACAGGTTTCGCGGACGATAGGGGGTATTCCGCGCACCCTGGTTCAAAAGGAGGGACACCATCATGAAGATCATCGCCCTGGGAGGAGCGGGGGCCATGGGCAGCCTGTCCGTAAGGGAGCTCGCGGCAAGCCCTCGCGTGGAAGAACTGGTCATCGCCGACGGCAATATGGCCGCGGCGGAGGCCTTGGCGGATGAACTGGGGGAAAACTGCCGGGCGGTCGCTATCGACGCGCGCGACCACGACGAACTGTCGGCAGCCCTGCGGGGATTCGACGTTGCCGTGGGAACGATCGGCCCCTTCTACAAATACGAATCGGCCATGATCAGGGCCTGCATCGACGCGAGCGTCAACTACGTCAGCATCTGCGACGACTATGACGCGGCGGCCGAGGCCCTCGCCCTCGATGACGAGGCGAAGCGGGCCGGCATCACCGCCGTAACGGGCGTGGGCTGGACGCCGGGCATAACAAACATGCTCGTCCGCCTCGGCATGGAGACGGTCAAGGGTGCAGACACAGCCGCCGTCTACTGGGGATGCCACGCCGCCGACACGGTGGGAAAAGCCGTCACCCTGCATACCATTCACATATTCACCGGGTTCGTACCCACCTTCAGGGATGGGCGCACATGCCGGATTCCGGCCGGGTCAGGCAAAGAAAAGATTCGCTTCCCCGATCCCGTGGGCGACGTCACCGTCTATCACGTGGGGCACCCCGAACCGGTCACGCTGCCCCGTCACCTGTCCCTGCGCGCCGTCACACTCAAGGGCGGACTCAAGGAACAGTATCTCAATGAATTATCGCTGCTGCTCAATCGTTCCGGCCTGACCTCTACCGAGGGACGCACAGACGACGTGGGACGCGTCGTCAACACCTGGAGATATTGTCAAATGTTGTGGATTGAGTTCCGTACCCTCCGGTTATTGCCTATGCCGCTTCCTGTAATTCTCCGTCGATGAACACCTTATTTTCTAATACGAGAGGTATCATGTCGTACC
>DSBH01000256.1 GCA_011056825.1 Deltaproteobacteria bacterium
AGTCTGTACAGGTCGGCAACCCAGGGTTTGGCCAGCACTTCGATCCTGGCGTCGGGAAGACTTTCCCTCACGGCCCTCAGCGCCGGAAGACTCATGATGACATCGCCGATCCAGTTCGTACCCCGCACAAGAAGATGTTTCGCATTCAGAAGATCAGAGTTATCAGTCACCGTTACCGTTTCCTTTCTTCACCGGCCGTTTTGATTATTATTTTTGTCCCGCCGGTCCGTCGTTCGACCGTCTTTCGACCCGCAGCCCCGATTACTCCCTTTCACTGTCGCAACTTCCCGCACAAGGTCGCCATCAGCTCTTTCGGTGAAGGAACAATGCGCATTCCGATCCTGAACAGTTGCAAGGATCTGTAAATTTCGGGGAACCGTCTCAGGCGTACACCGTCTTTTTCCGTCGTCACTATGATATCGGCGTCGGCGGCGCGTATTTTTCGTATATCCCGTTCATCATAGATATGGTGATCGGGAAATGAAAAAAATGCCTCCAGCGAGCCGCACCAGGGAAGAAGAGTTTCGCGAAAACGCCGCGGGAACGCTATGCCCGCAAATGCGGTAACCCGTTTATTCTGCAGGAACTCCGGGGACCTGACCGTTCCGTCTGAACAATCCAGCAGATCCTCCGACCGACGTTGCGCCATGAAGATGGGAATGCCGGGGGCGACCCGCTCGATTATACCGGCATCAAAATCAGGCGGGCTGTCCGTCACGATAATAAAGTGAGACCGACGGATCCCGCCGGGTGGTTCCCGAAGCGTGCCCCCCGGAATAATACACCCGTTTCCAAAGGGACGATCACCATCGACGAGAACGATATCCACGTCCCGGAAGAGGCTGCGGTGCTGGAATGCGTCATCGAGAATCAGCAGGTCTGCCTCGAAATTCTGCAGAACCGCCCGTCCCGCGTCGACGCGTCGCCGGGCCGTTACGACCGGTATATTTTCGAGTGATTCAGCTATCAGCACGGGCTCATCGCCCGCTTCCTCCGGTGTCGCACTTATGCTCCTGCCGTCCGACACAACGGTAACGGCGTCACGGTTTCGCCCGCCGTAGCCTCGGCTGACGACTGCCGGCCGAAATCCGCATTCCTGAAGAAGGCGGGCCAGCATGATCACGGCCGGTGTCTTCCCGGTACCGCCGAGAGTCAGGTTTCCCACACTGATAACGGGAAGAGGGAGCTGTCGCGTGCGAAGAAGCCCCCTGTCATAGAAGGTGTTGCGCAGACTGACGATCGCTTCGTATCCGAGCGACAGGGGAAAGGAAACGAGCGGCAGCGCCCTGCTCGTTCCTTCGAGTTTCTTTCTCACGTAGTCGGCCGATCTTGCCATGATTGCGCCGTTTTCTCATTCCACCGCGAGAGGAGTCCCGTTGTTTTCAAATTGCATGGTAAACAGGCGGTGGTATTCTCCCCTCTTTCCCATGAGCAGGTCGTGCGATCCTTCCTCGACAATGGTCCCGTCGTAGAGTACGATGATCCGGTCGGCGTTGCGTATGGTCGAAAGCCGGTGAGCCACGACCAGCGTCGTCCTGCCCCGCATGAGGTTTTCCAGCGCCTCCTGGACTTCTTTTTCGGAATCCGTGTCCAGGGACGATGTGGCCTCGTCGAGAATAAGAATCGGGGCGTCTTTCAGCAACGAACGGGCGATGGAGATGCGCTGGCGTTCACCCCCGGAAAGCCTTACGCCCTGTTCGCCGATAACGGTATCGTATCCTTTCGGCAGCTTCATGATGAAATCGTGCGCCCGTGCCGCCACGGCCGCCCTGACAATGTCTTCGTCGCTTTTCGTTATATCCCCGTAAGCAATATTGTTCCGCACAGTGTCATTAAAAAGAATTACCTGCTGCGTGACGATTCCGATCTGGCCTCGAAGGGACCGAAGTGTCACATCCCGTATATCACGACCGTCTATACGGATCGAACCTTCCGACACGTCGTAAAACCGGGGAATCAGGTTTACCAGGCTGGACTTGCCCACGCCGCTCATCCCCACGAAGGCTACTACTTCCCCGGTCCTGATGGTAAGATTGATATTTTTCAGCACCGGCTCGTCGCCGTATCCGAACGTCATGTTGCTGATTTCGATGGAACGACGTATCGGCGGCAGGTCAATCGCCCCCTCCCTGTCCCCGATGTCAGGCCTGCTGTCCATGACGTTAAACACACGCTGGGCCGCCGCGATTCCCTGCTGAACGGTATTGTTCACGTTGCTGAGACGCTTCACCGGTTCATAGAGCATTATAAGGGCCGTCATAAAGGAAAAAAACGTCCCGGGCGTCGATTCTCCCTGGATGACCTGGTACCCGCCGTAGAGAACAATAGCGGCCACTCCCAGGTGCCCGAGAAACTCCATGAAAGGACTGGAAAGCGCACGAATGGAAACGGATTTCATGAACAGCCGGAAAAGGGTTTCGTTCTCCCGGGAGAATCGATTCCCTTCATGAGCCTCCATACCGAAGGCCTTGACGATGCGGGTGCCCGCTATGGTTTCCTGCAACAGGCTCGACAGAGTCCCCATGGTCACCTGGCTGTCCGTCGCGACGCGCCGCATTTTCTCCCCGAACTTAACGATGGGATACACAGCCAGGGGAAAAACAAAAAGCGCCACCAGGGCCAGTTTCCAGTTCATGTACACGATGACGCAGGCCAGCGCCAGAATCATCAGGGAATCTTTCAGAAGACTGGTAACCGCTTCCGATACGGCCTGCTGAATAAAATTGACGTCGTTGGTGATTCGGGACATGAGTGTTCCCGTGGGATTGCGGTAAAAAAATGAAAGGGACTGCCGCTGAATGTGATTGTACAGGTTGCTCCGCAGGTCCGTGACGATCCGCTGGCCTATGAAGCTCATGAGCACTACCTGGCCGTAGCTGCAGATGCCTTTCACGAACGCGACGGCGAGGATCGTCAGGGCGACGATGGTAAGCATGGAAGCGTCTTTGTTGACGAAAATATCGTCGATGATTGGTTTCACCAGATAGGCCATCGCCGCCGTGGCGATGCTGAATCCTCCCATGCACAGGAGGGCGAGTAGAAACTTCCCCACGTGATTCCTGGCCATTGCAAGAAGACGCAGATATATTTTCATGACGCGCCTCCCCCGGAAAACGGCGACGCCGGGATATGCCCCGATGAATTGTTTCCGGCACGCGTAGCCGGATCACGATGTATCAACTCGAAGGCCATGGCGGCCGCCCTGGCAGCCGCGCCCGGCTCTCCCAGCCTGGTCCTCAATTCCCTGAGGTCGGACAGGACCCCGGACCGCCGGGTTCCGCCGGTGAGCATGGAAGTCAGTTCGCCCGCGATTGCCGCCGGGTTCACGTTCCCCTGTATATATTCCGGTACCACCCGACGTCCTGCTATTATATTGACAAGCCCGATATAATCCACGTTTATGAACATCCTTCCCAGAAGATACGAAAGAACGGACACCTTATATATGATAACCATGGGGACTTCAAGGAGCGCCGCCTCCAGCGTCGAAGTCCCCGACGCCACGATGGCGCCGTCGGCCGCTCCCAGCGCTTCGTAGAAGCTGTCTCTGACAACGATTATATCCGGCGCATGTTCACGGCCGGCTTCGTCGAGAGCATCGACCGGTATACCCTCCGCCAGGGGAAGTACGAACTGCACGCCCGGAACGAGGTCGGCAATAAGGCGGGCAGTGTCGAACATAACCGGCAGGAGTGACGACACTTCCTTCCGGCGGCTTCCTGGAAGCAGGGCGACGGTTGTTCTTCCCGGTTCGAGACCGAGGCGTTTCGCTGCTTTTTCCCGGGATTCCCGCAGTAACACACGGTCCAGGAGCGGATGCCCCACGAAACGCACGGGGAGACGCGTGGAACGGTATATTTCCTCCTCAAATGGAAGAATGACGGCCATGGCATCGACATATTTTTCAAGGAAGTAAATACGGTTTTTCCGCCATGCCCAGACCTGGGGGCTGATGTAGTAGAATACAGGAATGCCCTGTTTGTGAGCAAATTTGGCCAGCGGCATATTGAAGTCGGGAAAATCTATCAGGATCAGGAGATCGGGCCGATCCCGCCGGATACGATCCTTGAGAGCTCGACGACATGCAAGAATGGCCGCCAGCTTCGGGATCACTTCCGTCACTCCCACCACCGCGAGATCGGAAGCGTGCGCGGTCAGCTCGACTCCGGCCTTTTTCATCCGGTCGCCGCCGATGCCGAAAAAACGTGCGCCCGGATCGAGGCGTAACATCTCGGCCACCAGCATCGACCCGTGAAGGTCTCCTGATGCTTCACCGGCCACGATGACAATGTTTTTCCCGGAACCGGCCGGCAGAATCGCGTCGGCTTCCATTACAACTCACACTCCCGCCGATGTGGGGACAGGTGCATCCCCGTGGTATTCCGTCGGAAAATCCACGGCGGGAAGCAAGCGACCGGCTGTTTTATCACCTTCTGTACCCGCGGGAATTGCTCTGCCATGACACTCACTCGCCGTGGCTTCTTCCTCGTTTCATGCACTGTATCACGCGAAGCGCCAACTCCAAGGATTTCCTTCCCTCCTCGCCCGAGACGAGAGGAACTGTTCTCGAGGCGACCGAATCGACGAAGTGACGTATTTCCTCTTCGAGGGGGTCGTGCTGTTTCAGGGTCACGTCCCTCATGCCGATATCCGTTTCACCGTTCGGACCGGCCACTTTTTCCAGCGACACCAGTTCCCGCTTGGCGTAATCGAGGGAATGGTAACCATCAAGGCCGAAAAACCGTATTTTCTGCATTTTCTTGCCCGTGATTCTGCTCGCCGTGATGTTGGCGACGCACCCGCTTTCGAAGGCTATCCGCACGTTTGCGATGTCCACCTTATCGGACAGTACTGACACGCCTACGGCGTCGATGGTTTCAACAGGCGATTTCACGGAGGCAAGGATCAGGTCCAGATCGTGTATCATGAGATCCAGTACCACGTCCACGTCGGTTCCCCGGCTGTGAAAAGGGTGAAGTCGGTGGGCCTCGATAAAAAGTGGTGGACCCATGATTTCCCGCAGGGCCATGACGGCGGGGTTGAATCGCTCCACGAAACCGACCTGAAGCATCCGCCCGCCCCTCCTCGCGGCGGCCACGAGATCATCAGCCTCTTCGAGTGTCAATGTCATGGGTTTTTCGACAAGAACGTCAACGCCGGCGTCGAGAAAATCAATCGCTACGGCGTGGTGTGACACCGTCGGCGTGGTAACACTGACGGCATCAACGACGCCGACGAGATCCCTGTGATCCGTGAATGCTTCACAGCCGAACCGCGCGGCGGCGTTTTCCGCCCGTGCCCGGTCGATATCGACTACGCCGCCGATTGTGCAATTCTTTATTTTACTATATTTTTCGAGGTGATAGATTCCAAGATGACCGATCCCCACGACCCCGACTTTCAATTCTTTCATTTCCAATTCCCTGACTCGCCGTCCCGCGGGATTGTTACCGGCAGACGCCCCGCTCCGATTTTTCGATGAACGCGACCAGGTGGTTCACCTCGGGAATGGACGGCATGTCTTTTTTTATTTTTTCCACCGCTTCTTTCATTAAAAGCGACGATCGGAAGAGCAGCCGGTATGCTTCTTTCAACGCCTTGACCGTCTCCGCCGGGAACCCTTTTCGTTCCAGACCGATCAGGTTGAGACCGTAAAGTTTCGCCCGGTTTCCCGAGGCAATCACGTAAGGCGGCACATCCGCGGTGACCGCCGACGCTCCGCCTATCATGGCGTAACAACCGATGGAACAGAACTGGTGAACGCCCGTCATACCGCCGATGGTTACGTGGTCTTCAACGGTGATATGCCCCGCCAGGTTGGCGGCGTTGGCCATAACGATATTGCTTCCCAGACTGCAATTATGAGCAACGTGACAATACGCCATGATAAGATTGCTGTCGCCTATCGCGGTCATACCTATGTCGGCTGCCGTTCCACGGTGAATGGTCACGAATTCCCGGATTGTGTTGTTGTCGCCGATGACGACCTTGCATTGTTCCCCACGGAACTTGAGATCCTGAGGTTCGGCCCCGATCGATGCGAACTGGAACACGCGGTTTCCCTTCCCTATATCCGTGGGACCTTCGATAACTACATGGGGACCGATGACAGTCCCGTCACCAATGGAAACGTCGGGTCCCACGATGCTGTAGGGTCCTATAGTCACGTCACTTCCGACTGTCGCATCACGCGATACGACGGCGGTCGAGTGAATATTCATCCCTGTATTACTCCTCGTTGTTTCGTATTTTTTTCTCAAGCCCTTCGATTCGTTCGACCAGACGCGCCAGTTCTTTCCGCATTTCCGGAAGACGGGGAAGCGTGCTTTGCACGCGTAACCATTCACCATGCGGCATCTGGGGAGAACCGGACACAATCGCCCCCGCCGGAACATTCTTGTGAACACCCGTTTTCGCGGCTATCATGGCGCCGTTTTCAACTGTGATGTGTCCCACGAGGCCTGCCTGGCCGCCAACCAGAACGGCGTCGCCTATTTTCGTGCTCCCGGATACGCCCACCTGGGCCACGATGATCGAGTTTTCACCGACAACCACATTGTGGCCGATCTGTACCAGGTTATCTATTTTCACACCCCGCTTGATCCAGGTTTTTCCCAGGGTGCCCCGGTCGATAGTGGTGTTCGCCCCTATCTCGCAATCGTCGTCTATCTGAACGATTCCGACCTGAGGTACCTTCACGTTGGACCCGCCGGGATTTGCAAATCCGAATCCGTCGCCGCCGATCACGACACCGGCATGAAGAACGACCCTCCTGCCGACGACGCAACGGCGGTACACGACGACATTGGCATGGAGGACGGAATCCTCACCGATCATGGCTCCCGGACCCACGAAAACGCCGGGATGAAGAACCGCACCCTTTTCCAGCCTCGCCCTTGATCCCACGAAGACACCGGGATAAATCGTTACGTTATCGGCGATTACCGCATCACGGGCAATAAAGGCCTTTTCGCTCACGCCGGGGACGGGCTTTTCTTCCGGATAGAGAATCGCAAGAACTTTCGCCAGCGAGACGTAAGGATCAGAGACAACGACCAGCGGTTTCGAGGCGGCAGTGATGTCTGGCGGCACCAGTATCGCTGAAGCTCCCGTCTCGGCGATCTTCGCCCGATATCTCGGATTCGCCACGAAGGTCAGATCGCCGTCTGTGGCCTCGTCGATTCCGGCAACGGCGCTGATTTCAACACCGCCGTCACCAATGACCGTTCCTCCCAGAAGGGAAGCTATGTCAGCAAGTTTCATAGCCATGATCGGCTCCGACACTCGATTTTTCCGCCGTAACAGCGGGAATAACAATCACGAACGGATCCAGCACAGAAGCGCCGCCGGTAGACAGGTTAACGCACACCGGAACGGCGCCATTGCAGAAAAATGTCGAGAAAAGTCCGAAAAGCGGCAGGCAGGTCGACCGTGGCAAAAAGCCGACGCCGTCAGTTACTATTTCGAACGGTACATCTTGTTGTACTGCTCCACAACCTTGCCTGTAATGTCATACTTGTCGGAATTGAAAAGAAGACCCATGGTGCCCACGTCGAAAATAGCGGTGTAGCCTTCCTTGTCTCCTATTTCATTAATTACTTTCTGAATGTCGGGAATAAGAGCCTGCGTCATCCGCTGCTCCCGCATTTTAACTTCTTCGTTGGCGTCTTCAACAAAACGCTGGTAATCCCGCGTTCGCTGTCGGTAATCGATTTCTTTTTCCCGGTACGCCGCATCGGTCAGCACAGACCGCTGCTTTTCCAGTTCATCCTTCCGCTTCTGCAATTCGGCTTCCATCGCCTCGATCTCGCCTTGTTTCTTTTCCACGTGCTGCATGATCTGCCGGGTCGCCTCTTTGCCCGCTTCCGATTCCGACAATATCTTCTTGATATCGACAAAACCGATCTTATCCGCGGCCTGGACCGTGGTACCGACCAGAATGAATGCCGCAATGATACTTGCTACAATAAGACATTTTCTCATAGAACTTTCCTCTCCATATTTTTCTTTATTGATCGACCCGGGTTGCCCGCGGCGGACCGCTACAGGGACATGCCGATGGTAAACTCCCATCGATGGGGAGACTCGCCGTCTTTTCTGTCGAGCACGTATCCCCATTCGAGCCTGAAGGGGCCGATCGGTGAGTTCCACCTGATACCCGCACCGGCCGTTTGACGCATATCGTCCAGATGCAGGCCACTTTCCCACGTGTTCCCGGTATCGTAGAAAACGACGCCCCTGACACCCGCGTCCTTGAGAAGCGGGAAGAGCCATTCAGCGGTGTAGAGCATCATGGTCTTGCCGCCGATGACCTCTCCCGAAACGGGATGCCGGGGACCGACATCACGGAGCCCCCTCAGCGAATTGATGCCGCCCATGTAAAACCGTTCATAAATGGGAACTTCCTTGTCGTTCTGTCCGCTGATGGCGCCTACCTCAGCCTTAACGCTGAAAACATTATCCAGGGGAAGCGGGAAATACCAGCGTGTTTCGGCACCGTAGCGGATAAAACTGGTGTCGCCCTGAAAAATGCCGCCCGTGTATTCCAGGTACACCGAGTTGCGCGAACCGCTGGAAGGAAACATGAACGGCCTTTTCGTATCCCGAAGCAGGGTCATTCTCACGCCGCTTGAACTGGTGCTGCCTGCCTGCTGCCGGGTATACCAGGAAGCGTAGGGAGAAATATTTGTTACGTCGTTTTCGGCGTACCGGTATCGGACATAACCGTCCACGTATTCGAAGAGGCGATAGCCGAGCGTTCCCGCCACTCCCTTGGTCTTGACATCGTAGAAATCGCGGTCCACTTCCATGTTCCAGGCCTCGGCCTTGCTCCAGAGGGGCATGTCGAATAGCCATGGCTCGACAAAGCCTATTTCGTAATTAGTGGTCGACGATCCCACGTGAGCGCTGACGCTGACAGTCTGTCCGCGACCGAAGAGATTCCGTTCCGCTATCTGGGCCATGAAAAGGGCCTTTTCCTGGGCGCTGTAGCCGGCGCCGACGCTGAAAAGCCCCGTGGCCTTTTCGCTGACCTGAACATCCACATCCATGAGAGATTCATTTGAACCCTGCTCGGTCTGAAAATTGACCTCCTCGAAATATTCGAGCCGGTTCAGAGATTCATAACTGTTTTCCAGCTTGTCCCTGTTATAGAGTTCACCTTCGATGATCTGGAGCTGACGCCGGATCACCTTGTCCCTTGTCCTCGTGTTTCCGGAAACGGTGATCTTGTCGATGTATACCTTATTGCCCTTCTGAAGTTCGAAGGTCACGCTGATTGTCTGCTTTTCCTTGTCGATTTCGGTGTGGGGGATCACGTTCGCATAGGCGTACCCCTCATTGTTACAGGCGCCGGCGAGATAATCGATGTCATTAACCACCGACTCACGGTCGAAATAGTCCTTCTGCGTAACTTCGAGGTTCTCCAGTAACTCGTCATATG
>DSBH01000116.1 GCA_011056825.1 Deltaproteobacteria bacterium
CGGTATGATTTCATAGAGCAAAATCCTGCCAACGGTGGTGTCGACAAGTTTTCCGTCCATACGCACCTTGATCCTGGCATGAAGATGAGCCTGCCCCGCATCGTAAGCGCGCCGGACCTCGTCGGGATCGGCGAACACCATTTTTTCGCCCTTCAGGAAATGACCCGCCCTGGTCATATAATAAATACCCAGAACAATATCCTGGTTCGGAACGATAATAGGCTTCCCGCTTGCCGGCGACAAAATGTTGTTGGTCGACATGATGAGGCAGCGCGCTTCCACCTGGGCCTCGATGGAGAGCGGAATATGCACGGCCATCTGGTCCCCGTCAAAGTCGGCGTTGAAGGCCTGGCACACGAGCGGATGAAGCTGGATTGCCTTTCCCTCGATGAGGATCGGTTCGAAAGCCTGAATGCCGAGCCGGTGAAGGGTCGGAGCTCTGTTCAGAAGAACGGGATATTCACGGACCACCTCGTCAAGGGCGTCCCACACTTCCGGCGCCTCACGTTCAACCATTTTTTTGGCGCTTTTCACGGTGGTTACGTAGCCCTTTTCCTCGAGACGGTTATAGATAAACGGCTTGAACAGCTCAAGGGCCATCTTTTTGGGAAGACCGCACTGATGAAGTCTCAAATCGGGGCCCACAGTGATGACGGATCTTCCCGAATAATCCACACGCTTGCCCAGCAGATTCTGCCTGAACCGTCCTTGCTTTCCCTTGAGCATGTCCGAAAGCGACCGCAACGGACGCTTGTTCGATCCTGTCACGGCACGCCCCCGCCTGCCGTTGTCAAAGAGAACATCCACCGCTTCCTGCAGCATTCTCTTTTCGTTCCGAATGATGATTTCCGGCGCGTTCAGTTCAAGGAGTCTTTTAAGACGGTTATTACGGTTTACCACCCGCCGGTAAAGATCGTTCAGATCCGACGTGGCGAAACGGCCGCCGTCGAGTGGCACGAGCGGACGCAAATCGGGGGGAATAACGGGAAGCACCGTAAGGATCATCCATTCTGGCCGGTTATTCGACGCACGCAGCGTTTCCACAACCTTGAGGCGTTTGGTCAGTTTCTTGCGCTTCGTATCCGATGTGGCCGTCGCGAGATCTGCCCGAAGTTCCCCGTCCAGCTCTTCCAGATTGATTTCCTCCAGAAGCTTGCGGACAGCCTCGGCGCCCATTCCCACTTCAAAGGCGTCTGCGCCGAGTTCTTCTTTCATTTCGAAGTACTGTTCGTCGGACAGAAGCTCTTTCTTCTTCAGGGAAGTGTTCTTGGGATCAATCACGATCCAGGATTCAAAATAAAGCACCCGTTCGAGGTCTTTCAGGCTCAGGTCGAGTACATTGCCGATGCGGCTGGGAAGGCTCTTGAGAAACCAGATGTGCGCCACCGGCGCAGCCAGTACGATATGACCCATTCTTTCCCGGCGGACCTTCGACTGGATGACCTCGACACCGCATTTTTCGCAGACGATGCCGCGATGCTTCATGCGTTTATATCTGCCGCAGAGACATTCGTAATCTTTGACGGGACCGAATATCTTGGCACAGAAAAGGCCGTCCCGTTCCGGCTTGAAGGTTCTATAATTAATGGTTTCCGGTTTTTTGACCTCGCCGTGAGACCATGAAAGAATGGTCTCTGGAGAAGCGAGAGATATCTTCACAGCATTGAATTTTACCGGATCTTTCGGTTTTTCAAAAAAACCAAAAATGTCTTCCACGTGATCACGCTCCCTTGTGATACTCTGTTCACACCCGTTTCACTTTTCCGGGCTAATCGTTTTCAAGCAAATCCACGTCGATCGCCAGGCCTTGCAACTCTTTCACGAGAACATTAAAGGACTCGGGCAAGCCCGGTTCCAGCGTGTGATCTCCCTTGACAATGGCTTCATACATCCTTGTTCTACCCGCCACGTCGTCTGACTTGACCGTTAGAAATTCCTGAAGCGAGTATGCAGCGCCATAAGCCTCGATTGCCCATACCTCCATCTCGCCGAGACGCTGACCGCCGAATTGCGCCTTGCCGCCCAGCGGCTGTTGCGTTACCAGCGAATAAGGCCCTATCGAGCGGGCATGAATCTTGTCGTCTACCAGGTGATGCAGTTTCAGCATGTATATCATACCCACGGTGACCTGCTGATCAAAGGGCCGTCCGGTTCGTCCGTCGAAAAGCTGCGCCTGTCCGCTTTCGGGCAGTTCCGCCAGATCCAGCATTTTCTTGATCCCTTCTTCGCCGGCCCCGTCGAAAACCGGCGAGGCGACGGGAACTCCGTCTTTGATCCTGGAGGTGAAATGCCGTAAATCCTCGTCAGGCGCCTTCCCGACAAAGGCCGCTTGTTCACAGTTTTCGTAGATATCGCCCAGCATTCTTTTCACTTCCACCATGTCCCGGTACCGCTCCAGAAGTTTCTGAACCTTGTCGCCCAGTCCCTTGGCCGCCCAGCCGAGATGAGTTTCGAGAATCTGCCCCACGTTCATTCGCGATGGAACGCCGAGAGGATTCAACACAATGTCGACGGGCGTTCCGTCTTCGAAGAAAGGCATATCCTCCTCGGGAAGAATCCGCGACAGAACGCCTTTATTTCCGTGGCGGCCAGCCATCTTGTCTCCGACTGAAAGCTTCCGTTTTATGGCGACATACACCTTCACCAGCTTGATAACGCCGGGAGGCAAATCATCGCCTGCCCTGACCTTCTCGATCTTGTCCTCGAAAAAGGCCTCGATACCTTCAATTTTCCGCGCCAGGTTGGTAAATGTCCGTTTGACTTTCTCTTCCGTTCCGGCGTCGTCCACAGTTATTTCTTTCCACAGGCTGAAGGGGACTTCCCGCAGTTTTTCCTCGGTAATTTCCTCGTTCTTTTTGAACAGCACTTTCTTTTTGGAAGCGTCGGCCAGCCGCGCCGTCGACTTTTTACCCGCCAGCAGACTCGCAACCTTTCGCTTGACGCTTTCCGTAATGATTTTTATCTCGTCGTCCCGGTCTTTGTGAAGCCGGCTGATCTCTTCATCTTCGATGTACTGCGACCGGCCGTCTTTTTCGGTTCCCTTGCGGGCGAATATCTTGGCGTCGACAACAATCCCCTCCACGCCGGGGGGAACATGCAACGAGGTGTCCCGCACATCTCCGGCTTTCTCTCCGAAGATCGCCCTGAGAAGTTTTTCCTCCGGCGAAAGCTGGGTCTCGCCCTTGGGCGTTACCTTTCCCACCAGAATATCGCCGGCCCTGACCGATACGCCGATACGGGCGATGCCGCTTTCGTCCAGGTTCCGCAGTACCTCGTCACCCACGTTGGGGATATCACGGGTGATTTCTTCCCTGCCCAGCTTGGTGTCGCGGGCGACGGTTTCGAATTCCTCGATATGAACGGATGTATAAATGTCGTCCCTGACGATCCTCTCGCTTACCAGAATCGAGTCTTCGTAATTGTAGCCGCCCCACGACATGAAAGCCACCATGACGTTTCTGCCGAGAGCCAGCTCTCCCAGGTCCGTCGCCGGGCCATCGGCGATAATATCGCCTTCCGCAACCCGCTCCCCCAGATTGACGATCGGTTTGTGGTTGAAACAGGTGTCCTGGTTCGAGCGCTGATACTTGACCAGATTATAGATATCGACACCCGTATCGAATTCATCTTCGCCTTCGACATCGGCCTTGATCACGATACGCGAAGCATCGACGTCTTCAACGATGCCGGATCGTTTCGCCACCAGAACAGCACCCGAATCACGGGCCACTATCTGTTCCATGCCCGTACCCACCAACGGCGCCTGGGGCTGCAGGAGCGGAACCGACTGCCGCTGCATGTTGGATCCCATGAGCGCCCGGTTCGCGTCGTCATGTTCCAGAAAGGGAATAAGCCCCGCGGCGACGCTCACCAGCTGGTTGGGGGACACGTCCATCAAGGTGATCTCACTGGGATCGACGGTAACGTAATCACCGCCTTTTTTCGCCGTAACAAGTTTTTCGGTGAACCGGCCCTTCGCATCAAGTACACTGTCGGCCTGGGCGATTATTTCGGTTTCCTCCTCCATGGCCGTAAGATACTTGATTTTATTGAGCACCCGCCCGTTCTTCACCTCGATGGAAGGTGTTTCGATAAATCCGAATTCATTCACCCTGGCATAGGTACTGAGCGAAACGATGAGCCCGATATTAGGACCTTCCGGCGTTTCGACCGGGCATATCCTGCCGTAATGCGTGTTGTGGACGTCGCGGACTTCAAAGCCGGCCCGCTCGCGCGTGAGGCCGCCCGGACCGAGGGCTGAAAGACGACGCTTGTGCGTTACCTCCGACAGGGGATTGGTCTGGTCCATGAACTGGGACAACTGGCTGCTTCCGAAAAATTCATTGACCACGGCCGTCACCGGCTTCGAGTTGGCAAGATCGTGGGGCATCATGGTCTTCACATCCAAGAGACTCATTTTTTCCTTGATGGCCCGTTCCATTCTCACCAGCCCGATACGGTACTGGTTCTCGATGAGTTCTCCTACCGAGCGCACTCTGCGGTTACCCAGGTGATCGATATCATCGATGCTGTAATCGCTCTGGCCGTTCCGCAGATTGATCAGATAGCTCACCGCCTCGAGAATATCCTCCCGCTTCAGAATAGTCACGTCCGTCGGCACGTCGAGCTTAAGCTTGTAATTCAGTTTCGCCCGTCCCACGTCCGAAAGATCGTAACTGTGGGTCGAAAAGAAAAGACTGTTGAAGAAACGCCTCGCCGTATCGACGGTGGGGGGATTACTCGGCCTCAGCCGGCGGTAGATCTCGACGATGGCCTCGTCCTCGCTGTCGATCTTGTCCGTCAGGAGCGTGTTCCTGATGTACGCGTCGGTACCTTCCTCGTCGATCTGGACCAATTGCAGTTTCGTAATATTGCTCTCGAGAATACGGTCGACCAGGTCGGCGGTAAGCTCCTCGTTACAACGGATAAGCGTCTCTCCCGTTGCCGGATCGGGAACCGATGCCGCCAGCACTTTCCCCTCGAGGTAGGTCCTGTCGATTGCGACTTTCGCGATTCCGGCCTCTTCGAGACGTTTCAGGGTTGCCTTGGCTATTTTTCTTCCTTTTTTGACGACCGTCTCGCCCGTTTCGGGATGCTCTATATCGACGGGAAATTTTTCGCCGACGACGGCGTCGTCGATCGCAAGATGAAAGACGCCTTTATTCACGGTTACATGTTCGATGCGGTTAAAACGGGCGAGAAGCTCCTCCTCGGTGTATCCCATCGCCTTGAGAAGAATGGTGACGGGCATCTTGCGTCTCCGGTCTATCCTGGCGAAGATGAGGTCCTTGGGATCAAATTCCAGATCGAGCCACGATCCGCGAATGGGAATCACCCGCGCAGAATAGATGAGCTTGCCGCTGGAGTGGGTCTTGCCCTTGTCGTGATCGAAGAATATTCCCGGCGAACGGTGAAGCTGGCTTACGATAACCCGCTCCGTCCCGTTGATCAGGAATGTCCCCTTCTCCGTCATCAGGGGAATTTCCCCGAAATAGATCTCCTGCTCCTTGATATCCCAAATAATGCGTTGTTCGGCTCCCCGCCCCGTGTCGAAAACGACAAGCCGAACGACTATTTTCAGGGGAGCATTGTACGTCATACCCTTCTGAATGCATTCCTTGACATCGTATCGCGCCTTTCCGATGCGGTAGCTCACAAACTCGAGCGAACACTTCTCACCGAAATCCACGATAGGAAAAACACTTTGAAAAGCTCCCTGAAGACCGATATTCGCCCGCTGTTCGGGCGGCGCATCCGCCTGGAGAAACTTCTCATAGGATTTTTTCTGAATCTCGATGAGATTCGGAATTTCAACAATCTGCTTTATGCGACCAAAATTTTTTCGTGTGCGTACCATCAGAGGTCCTTGCATTGAGTATTTATCAACGGATACATTCATCAAGGTCCGGGCGATTCACTCTATTTGATCTCCACGGTTCCCCCGACTTCCTCGATCTTCGTCTTGATGTCGGCGGCTTCATCCTTGGAAACGCCTTCCTTGATGGGTTTCGGCACTCCCTCCACGAGATCCTTGGCTTCCTTCAGGCCGAGGCCGGTTACGGCGCGTACAACCTTTATCACCTGAATCTTCTGATCTCCGAAACCGGTCAGAACGGCGTCAAACTCGGTCTTTTCTTCCTCGGCCGCCGCGGATTCTCCTCCACCTGCCGCCTGAACGGCCGCCACGGGAGCCGCCGCAGAAACACCCAGTTTCTCTTCCAGTTCCTTTACCATCTCGGATAATTCGAGAACGGTCATGTTTTCTATGAATTCAATAACATCGGCCTTCGTAATTTTCGATTCTGACATTGTTCCTTCCCTTCCTGTAGAATGTTTCTTCCTTTAATTGGTTCCTTCTTTTTTCATCCGGTAGGCGTCCAGCAGTCTCACGAAGCCTCCCGGCACGGCGTTGAGTACCGTCACCAGACGCGTCGGAACCGCCACAAACAACGACAACAACTTCGCCTGAAGAACTTCCCTGGATGGCAGAGCAGCCAGAGACACCAGCTGCTCGCGCGACAGGAACGCACCTTCGTAAACACCGCCCTTGATCTCCAGCGAGGCGTTTTTCTTGGCGAAATCAACGAGAGATTTCGCCGACGCGACAACGTCCCCGTAACTGAGAACAAGCGCCCTGGGCCCTCCCAAGAGAGTGTCCAGCGCTTCATAATCCGTTTCTTTCAGGGCGAGGCTGAGAAGATTGTTCTTGACGACCTTGACTTCGCCGTCCGTTTTTCGAAGCTCATTTCTCAACTCACTAAAATCTTTGACCTTTATGCCGCTGTAATCAGCGAGTACGGCGATCGTGGCCTTTTTGAGCTTCTCGTTCAGTTCGGCGACAACATTTTCCTTTTTACTTCTGTCCAATAGCTGGCCCCCTTTCAAACAATGATTTTCGCAGTTTCCACTGCAGTAATTACAACACCCGCTCGAAAGTCAGACCGCTTTACAGGAAGAAACACGCCCTTTCCACTGCACGTCTCGGCAGGCCGCACATTCGTTTAAACAATCCTGTACCTGCTGTCTCTGACTTTTCGCTTATATTCGTCGGTTATTACGCCGCTTTCAGGTTATTTCTGACGTCAACCGTGTCCACCTTGACTCCGGGGCCCATGGTAGTGGCGATAGAAATGTTTTTTAGATATGTCCCCTTGCTCGATGCCGGTTTCAGTTTCATGATCGATTCAATAAGGGCGAGAATATTTTCAATCAGTTTGTCCGCGCCGAAGGAGACTTTGCCCACGGGGCTGTGGACGATTCCCGCCTTTTCAACACGAAATTCCACCTGACCAGCCTTCAGCTCAGTCACGGCCTGTTTAACGTCGAACGTGACCGTCCCCACCTTCGGATTGGGCATCAGCCCGCGGGGACCGAGAATTTTACCCAGTTTGCCGACTGTCCCCATCATATCAGGAGTCGCAACGACCCGGTCGAACTCAAGCCACCCCTCTTTTATTTTCTCGACCAGATCATCCGAGCCGACGTAATCGGCACCGGCTTCCTGGGCCTCTCGCTCCTTTTCACCCTTGGCGAAAACAAGAACTCTCACTGTTTTTCCGAGACCGTTCGGCAACACCACGCTCCCCCTGACCATCTGGTCGGCGTGTTTCGGATTTACGCCGAGTCGAATGGCGACATCAACCGTTTCGTCGAATTTGGCACGCGTCGTCGACACTATCAGTTCGACGGCCTCCCTGAGCGTATAGCTCTTGCCCGGTTCCACTTTTTTCCGCTGTTCCAGGTATAATTTGCCCCTCTGTGTCATGGCGTAATATCCTCAACTCACTTAATCAATAATTTCAATGCCCATGGATCGCGCCGTACCCCCGATTATGTTGAGAGCACCTTCCATGTCGACGGCATTCAGGTCCTTGTATTTGATTTCCGCGATCTCCCTGAGTTGTTTCTTTGTTATCTGGCCAACTCTTTCCCGCTTCGGATCACCGGATCCCTTGGCGATCTTGGCCGCCTGCTTGAGGAGCACCGCGGCCGGCGGTGTTTTCGTTATAAAAGTAAATGATTTGTCGGCATATACGGATATGACCACGGGGATGACGGTCCCCTCCTGATTCTGCGTCATTGCGTTATATGCCTTGCAAAACTCCATGATGTTGACCCCGTGCTGACCCAGGGCGGGTCCGATCGGGGGCGACGGAGTTGCTTTGCCGGCCTGGATCTGAAGTTTTATTTGCGCGATAACCTTCTTTGCCATCCTCGTGCCCTCTCAATACATCTGTCTTTTTCCGTTCTACGTCTGGGTCACCTGAATAAAATCAAGCTCCACCGGTGTTGAACGCCCGAATATGCTGACGATGACCCGCAATTTCCCCTTTTCTTCCTTGACCTCGTCAACGACGCCGTCAAAATTTGAAAAAGGACCGTCGATGATTCTCACGTGATCACCGATTTCAAAGCGGAATTTCGGTTTCGGTTTCAGCGTTCCTTCGCTTATCCTGGTTTTCAATAGTTCCACGTCTTCGCTCGATATCGGCGAAGGCTTGTCCCTGCTGCCTATGAAACCGGTAACCTTCGGCGTGTCCTTGACCAGATGCCACGTGTCTTCCGTCAACTCCATGTTGATCAACATGTAGCTCGGGAAAAACTTCCGCTTCGATGTTTTTTTTTCGCCACGTACCAGCTCGACTACATCCTCCTCGGGAACAAGTATATCGCCGAAATAATCCTGCATTCCCGACGCCGCTATGCGCTCCTCCAGGGATTGCTTGACCCTGCCTTCGAAGCCCGAGTAGGTATGTATGACGTACCATTTAAATGCCATTGCAGGATTATCCCAGAACGACTCTCACCAGCCTGGTGAGTATCAAGTCAACAATTCCCAGATAGAGGCTCACGACGAGCACGACGACGATCACCACCGATGTCGACGCCAGGGCCTGTTTCGGCGTTGGCCAGGTGACCTTTTTCAACTCTGTCCTGGCTTCCTTGAGAAACCGTAAAGAAACGGCCCACTTTTCTCTTATCTTTTCCATATGCCCCGTCCCGAAAAAATAAAATGGCAGGCCAGGAGGGACTCGAACCCCCAACATCCGGATTTGGAGTCCGGCGCTCTAGCCATTAGAGCTACTGGCCTGCATAGAGCCCCTTTTTACTTTGTTTCCCGATGAAGCGTGTGCGTCTGGCAGAAACGACAGTACTTCTTCAATTCGAGACGATTTTTCATCGTCCTCTTGTTTTTTGTCGTCGAATAATTCCTCTGCTTGCAGTTCACACAAGCCAGCATGACGATATCTCTCATTGCACAGTTACCTCACAAAAATGGAGCCCACGACCAGGATTGAACTGGTGACCTCATCCTTACCAAGGATGTGCTCTACCGACTGAGCTACGTGGGCCTCGGCGCCGTTATGTTC
>DSBH01000151.1 GCA_011056825.1 Deltaproteobacteria bacterium
CTTTATTACTATTTTATATTCTTTCGCCACCGAGAAGTCAAGACGAGACTATCTAACACCCCGGAGATGTTCCTCTTTTCTTCAATACCCGGGCACAGGCGGTGTAACGGCGTTTTGTGTCGCCGGTTCTTTAACGCGGGGTTCTCTCGAAGTGCTCCGGCTGAAATACTGTGACGCAGGCCCGGGAAAGAAGTGAAAAGGCGGCGACGTGAATGCTAGTCCGCCTCGTTCACTGCGCTCAAAAAAGCGGCGGTTCGTTCATTGTGCGGATTATCGAACAGTTGATCCGGCGGCCCCTGCTCGGCGATTTTGCCCTCGTAAAAAAAGCAGATCCGGTCCGATATTTCCCGCGCGAATCCCATCTGGTGGGTAACCATGATCATCGTCAAACTGTGCTCGTCAGTGAGCTTTCGAATAACGTTCGTCACTTCACCAACAAGTTCAGGATCGAGGGCCGATGTTACTTCGTCAAACAGCATTATTTTAGGTCGCATGGCAAGCGCGCGGGCGATGGCAACCCGCTGTTGCTGGCCCCCCGACAGCCGGGCCGGGTACTGGTCCATCTTGTCATCCAGCCCCACCATTTCAAGCAGTTCCCCTGCCCGCTGCCTGGCCTCGTCCCTGCTCATGCCCAGCACCTGCACCGGCGCTTCCATACAGTTTTCAAGGGCGGTCATGTGGGGAAACAGGTTGAATTGCTGAAAAACCATTCCGATATTGGAACGCATCCTGCGGATATATGACGAGCTTGCCCTGACGAGCCGGCCGTTTTTTCCATGTGGGCCAACGGTTTTCCGTCGACGTAAATGATGCCCTCATCAATCGTCTCGAGAACCATGAGCATTCGAAGGACCGTTGTCTTGCCTGACCCGGACGGTCCTATGATAGCAATGGTCTCGTTGTCGGCCACGTCAAGGTCGAGCGCGTCGAGAACCGTCAGGTCGCCATAGCGCTTCGTTACTCCCATGAAGCGAACCATGGGAACATCGTCGCCTTCCAGGGACAGAGGAAAATGCTGTTCTTCCATCGGGATCAATCCTTTGCGTACAGTTTTTTCATTCCCAGCGCCCCGCGGACCCAATCCTCGAAACGCCTGATAAACATCGCCGTCGGCAGGGATATGACCAGGAATATCAGTCCTACCAGCGTGTAGGGTTCCAGGAAACGATAGGTCTCCGCGCCTATGGAATTCGCCGCGTGGAAAAGTTCCATGACGCCGATAACCGACAAAAGTGGCGTGTCCTTGAAAATACCGATCAGGTAGTTGCCGAAACCGGGGATAACGGTGGGAATCGCCTGGGGAATAATAATTTTCGCATATGTCCGCCGTACGCTCAGGTTCAGGGCGGAGCAGGCTTCCCACTGACCCTTCGGAACACTGTCGAGACCCGCGCGGTAGACTTCCGAGAGATAGGACGCGTAGTGCAGGCCGATAGCAATCATTCCGGCTGTCCAGGGAGACAGGCGGATACCGATTTGCGGCCCGACGTAGAAAACGAAGAAAATCTGGAGTACCAGCGGGGTTGACCGCACGAATTCGACCAGTTCCCTGACAATAAAAGTCACCGAGCGTAATGGCGTTCTCTGTGCCAGGGCGAAAATCAATCCTACGATGAGCGCTATCAGGTAGCCCAGGCCGGCTGCGATCAGGGTGTTGATGGTCGCGTCCAGCAACCTCGGCAGAATCTCTATAGTAAAATCCCATTTCCAGTCGAACATATTTTATCCTATGCTCAATTTCCGCGACAGCCTGTTTTCGAGTCCCCGCATTCCCGGAGTGACGATCAGCCGGGCGATGATATAATAAATAATAAGCGCGGTTCCGAAAGCCTGCGCCGACATAAACGTCGTCGAGTTGATCTGTTTTGACATGAACATAAGGTCGGTCACGGATATCAAGGCAACCAGCGCTGTTGCCTTGAGCAGCTCGATCAGCAGGTTTCCCCATGGCGGCAGCATTTTTAACAGGGCCTGGGGGAAAATGATTCTCCGCATACGTGTGAACGGCGAAAAACCAAGCGCGACTGCCGCCTCGTACTGCCCCCGGGGCACGGCCTGTATGCCCCCCCGGACGAGTTCGGCGCCATAGGCGCCCAGGTTCAAACCGACGGCGAGAAATCCCGCCGTAAACTTGTCAAGTGTAAACCCAAAGAGCGGAAGTACGAAAAATATCCAGTACATCTGCACCAGAAGCGATGTCCCGCGGAACACCTCGATGTAGGCTATGCCAAACCACCTGATAGCAAAAAAGGGGGCCATTTTCATGAAGGCCATGATGACGGCGACGAGTACGGCCACCAGGATGCCCAACGCCGTCTGCTCGAGCGTGACGACGGTCCCCTTCAGAAGGGCGGGAAGGTATTCCTGGATAAACTCGAAATATGTCAGCATCGTGATTCGCCCTTCATCTGCAGGAACGGTTTATGTTTATTCCGTGAAGTCGGAGACGCCCGACGACAGCGACCGGAATCCGCCGCTGCTCCGGACGAGTGAACATAATGTAAAAATATCTTATTCAGCGCCGCCCTAAGACGTTCGGCAAGATCTCAAAATATTAACGGTTTTCACATACCCACGACGTGGCAATGTCCCCGGGCAACTGGGATTCCGTGTATCCATATTGTTCAACAGCCTTCAGCATTTCTTCGGACCCGATATAGTCCTTCAGGGCCTTGTTGAAGGCCTTCATGAATTCGGTGTCCGTTTTTCGGAACCCGATCCCTACCCAGTTGAACGTCCACTCGGGATTTTTCCTGGGATCGGTGGCCTCGACGGCACCGCCGCTCTCCCGGGAAAGATGCAGGGCACTGAAATAAGTCAGCCCGCCGGCATCGGCCCGGCCCGATTTCACGGCGGCCAGTATCTCGGTGTTTCCCGGCACGACCATAAGATTGCCTTCAGGCACGTCTTCCTTTTTCGCGTTTTCAATGGTTGTATAGCCCGCGCCGGAAACGAGAATCGCGTTTTTTTCCTTTATGTCCTGATAACTGTGCAGGCCTTTTGGATTTCCCTTCTGAACGATAAAACACTCGCCGAATACCCCGATGGGTTCGGAAAAATTGACATTCTCGCAACGGCTCTGTGTGATGTACATGCCGCCGGTGATGATATCGAAACGATTGGCCTTCAAGCCGGGAATGAGGCCGCCCCACTCGGTAACGACCGGCTCGATGTCGGTATATCCCATCGACTCGAGAATCCCCAGCGTAATCGCGTTGACGAAACCGAGAGGGGTCTGGTTGTCGCCTGGGTACGCCCAGGGAATTTCATGGGCGAATCCCAGCCTGATGGATTCACCGTCGTTGATGCGATCGAATATCGAGTCGGCATGAGACGGGCAGGGTAACCACGCCAGGATCATAACGAGGCTTATCGCAGAAAATATACGCGTCCACTTCTTTCCTCTTTTGATTGTCACGGTGCACCTCCTTCATGTTGTAAAGGGATAATCATGAACGGCACCATTGCCGCATGTATCGGGACGGACAGGCGGGCAGAATTTCCACACTTCCCGTGTGTTCGTTTATATGGCACGATCGTGTGAGAATCATTTGACTCTTCGTCTGTCGAAGTATCGCTCGGCCGCCTGGCGTCATGAAGGAAAACCACTTTATAAAGCGGGTACATTGAGTAATTTTTTTGTACCGTAATCATAACATATTGTCAATGTTGAGATCTTTGGCTTGATATTGTGATGTCCCTCTCTTCTTCAATACCCGTGGTACATGCACTGCAAGTGTGTTTATGGTTACCGTTCCTTCAATACGCGTCTTCTTCCGATGTGTTAAGTCCGGGAAACCTTCTTTTCGCAGTTGCTTTCTCTCATTTTTTAAAGAATTTTAATAACAAGTATGATACGGATTCGAACATGGAATGTCAGAATAAATTATTTAAAAAATACAAGGGGTTCCTTTGTTACGCCGCGAAGGCTGAAATGTGGGACGAAACGAGAAAACACAGGGGCAAAACCACAATAACAGGGGTTCTGGTTCTCTTGCTGTTTATCGTGATCCCGGTAAATCTTTTCGCCCGGGAGTCCGGACCGCCGGCAACCGACAGACATGTCCGGGTTTCGGCATCCGCTTCATCGGGACACCAGTTCAAGTCGGGCATGGACGGCGGCGGCGATGTATCGATCAATCATTACGGAATAGGTGTCGACGGTTCAACGTCCCTCACCGACAAACTCAGGTTCAGGGGCCGCCTGGGTTACGACCGGGAGGAATACGATTTTTCCGGAACCAATACATTCCCCGTCGCGAAACCCTGGAATACTATTAACCACGCGGGACTGTCCACCGGCCTGGAATACACGCTGACCGACAAATGCACCATCGGCGGCGGTCCGGTCATGCGGTACGCGGGGGAGACTGGAGCCGAATTTCACGATTCCCTGATCTACGGCGCCCTCGTCACGGTCAGATATCGAATCAACCCGGATTTCCTGATCGGGTTTGGCGGCGGCGTCTTTCACGGGTTTCACGAAACTATGGTGATTCCCACCCTGATAGTATCCTGGAACATCACCGACCGGCTGCGCCTGGGCAACGCTCATCGCCCGGGTCTGACCGGGACGCCCGGCCTTGAATTATCATACGGGGTTTCGGACGACTGGGAGATCGCCGTCGGCGGGGGGTATCGATCAGCAAAATTCCGGCTGGATCGTGACGGATCCGTTCCCGGGGGAATAGGAGAAAACACCGGCTGGCCGGTGCATGCACGCATCAGCTATAATTCCGAACCATCGTTCCGCCTTGATCTATACGGCGGCGCGGCACTGGGCGGAAAATTGGAATTGCAGGACAGCGGAGGAAACGGCATCCGTTCAACACATCACAGCACGGCACCCATTCTGGGATTGCATATTCGAAAAAATTTTTAATTGCCGGGTCCGGGCGTGTCGCGGCGTAACAGGATGATCGAAGATGACGTCACCGGCCGCCGTCGATCCAGGTTGCTGTATACTCGAGCCCCCGCGGCCGCGCGGACGGTTCGTCCGCCACCCACGCGCCCTCAAGACCGAGTTCCCGCGCTGCAAGCTCGAAATGACACAGGGCGATCCCCATGTCGACATTCTGTAGTTCGATTTTCCCGAATCCGATTCTGTATCCGGGCGTTCTCTTGAGATAAAAGTGAAAATCATTCCGCCTTTTGTCCTTGATAATACGCCAGGGCTGTCGGTTCAGCGCCGACGGCGCCAGCCGGACACATTCAAGACATTCGGCGTACGGGCCGGCATCGTTTCTTTCGAGCGCGGCGCCCATGTCGCCCAGGAAAAACATATCTTTCCAAGGCTTTCTTCCGGCGGATCCGGCGATGGTTTTGAAAAGTCCGTCTCTCATCGATTGCCTGGCACGGGAATATCCGACGGGGCTGACAGCCGGCAGCAGTTCTTCCTCGGTGAGGCCTATTTCATCGGCAAACGGCCCCCGCCTGAACGTTCCTCCCATGATGCAGGTTCCCAGCCCCAGTGACGTGGCCCGCAATATCCGTTTCTCAAGGCAATAGCCGAAATCTTCCATCGCTTTCGGGGCCGGCGCGACGGCCCCGATGATGAAGTGACGCGCCCCGCTGACCAGGCCGTAGGTGACTGATTTGTTCAGGGCGGCCGCGTGCTCCTCGCCCGCGCCGACAAGGCGGAACCGCGGGGCGGCGCCGAAAATCGGCGCTTCACTCGACTCCGTGTAGCTTCTCAATTCCTCGAGTTTTACGGGATCAATTGGCTTTTCGTCGTACGTACGACATGATTTCCGGGCGTGTATGGTTTCTATTATCGTCATGATGCGTCTTCTTTCGTAAACCGTGAAGCGGATTCCGCGGACAGCGACGACGGGAATCACGAACCTTTACAGGATAGTTTCGGTAACGTCTTTTCGGGGAGCCGGGATTTCCCGAGGTTCGGAACGTTCCGGCTCACGATAAGCCTCATCATTCATCTTTTTCCCGGCCTGTTCAAGGACCGTCGCGGCCACGAACAACGCGGCGCCTGTTTCCACCGCGAGTGCGATTGAATCACTTGGGCGGGCGTCGATCATTATTGTTGACCCGTCTTCCCGTTCTATCTCGATCACCGCCTTGAACGTGCCCCGGTCGATCGACGTCACGGTGACTCCGGCAATCCGTGCGTCAAGCCGTCCCACGATAGCCAAAAGGAGATCATGGGTCATGGGGCGGGGCGTCTCGATGGAACTGAGTGAACGAAGGATGGCCGAGGCCTCGTATCGGCCGATTGTAATCGGCAGGTAGCGATCACTTTTCGTTGTAACCAGGAAAACCACCGCCGCCGCCGATTCCGGAAGCATGACCACGTTGCCCACAAAAACCGGGCAACGGTCGTCGAGATTCTTCGATCTGCTATCGGCCGCGCAGCTGACATACACCGGAACGACGAGCACGATCACAAGTATCAGTATTTTGCACGCCGACTTTACAATACGCAGACCCGCCCGCATGATGCACCCCCCTTGCCGCGTCAATCACGCTCAGCATTTCGAAGAAAAAGCGTAGACCTGTCCGCCCGCAATGTCAAACACGCCGGCGTTTATTATTTTCCCTCTTCCAGCGGCTTCGCCTTGTCGACCAGCATTACGGGAATGTCGTTGTGTATCTCGTATACGAGTCGACATGACCGGCAAATCAGGCCGGTGCCGTCTTCGGTAATCTCCAGTTTCCCCTTGCAGGCGGGACAGACGAGAATGTCAAGCAGCTCCCTGGAAACAGCCATGATTTCGGGGTCCTCTCTTTCTTTTTCGTTTCCCGGCAGGGTCCCCGCCGTGATTCATCGTTCGTTTTCACTCGAGCCGTTCACGGACGGCGTCAAAAACAGCTTCGACAGTGATGCCCGCCATGCAGGCGCGGGAATCGCACTCTTTTCGAAAACAGGGACTGCACTCGATGCCCGTCCGAATGACGCGGTGTCCCTCCCCGAAGGGTCCCGTCCTCCCGGGATCGGTCGGTCCGAAGAGCGCTACCGTGGGCGTTCCCACCGCCGCCGCCAGGTGCATCGGACCCGAATCAGTGCTTACCACCAGCGCGGCCCGCTCGTACAGTCGGGCAAGTTCCCTGAGTGATGTTTCCCCGGCAAGATCAACTGATTCTGCGGACATGCGTCGCCTGATATCGTGCACCACGCCGATCGCGTCGGGTCCGCCCGTAAAAACGACAGGCATGGCCAGTTCGTCCGTTATACGGTCACCCAGGAACGCGAAGCGATCGTTATACCAGAGCTTGGTATTCCAGAGAGCTACCGGGCTTACCGCCACGAACTTCTGCTCCCGTTCTATGCCGGCCTCGACCAGCATCCGGTCGACCCGTTCTCGTTCTTCTGATCCGCCGGGAATCACAAAACGGGGCTCGGAGACGGGAATCCCGAGATATGCGATAAAATCAAGATACCGCAGCACGGCGTGTTTTGCCATGTCTTCGTGAACCGTCTCGCTGTAGAACAATTGGCTCATCTCCTGCATGCTTCGATACCCGATTTTACGGTGAGCTCCGGCGAATCCCATGATAACGGCACTTTTGAAAAGCCCGTGGAAATCAATTGCAATGTCGTAGCGGCGATCCCGCAGATCGGCGAGGAACGATCGTATATCGGCAATAGTCCCGGCAATCCTTCGGCCTCGTCGCAGGTCGGCGATCCATCGTTTTCGACCGGATATCAGAACTCGGTCACACTGTGGATGTCCCAGAAGAAGGTCCGCCGCCGATTCCTCAACCACCCAGGTGATATGGGCATCGGGAAAGGCCTCCCGCAACAACGACAGGGAAGGAAGGGTGTGAATCACGTCACCCACGGCACTGAGCTTAACGATCAGTATGTTCACGTCGTTCGTTCCCCATGATCCACATGACCGCGTCGAGAATGTCCGACGCCACGTAAACCGGTTTCGCCGTTGACGACACCCTGCCGCCGCCGTACCCTGTTTTAACCAGTATCCCGCGCGCACCCGCGTTTTCGGCGGCCTCCACGTCCTTCATCATGTCGCCCACCATGTAGGAACGCTTGAGGTCGATACTCATGTCCCTCGCCGCCGCAAACAGCATCCCTGGTTTCGGTTTCCGGCAAAAGCAGTCTTTTCGATATTCACCGAGGCCTTCATCAGGATGATGCGGACAATAATAAAAACCGTCAATTCTCGCGCCGTCGGCCAGTAATAATTCCGCCATGCGGCGATGAACGGTGAGAACGAAAGCTTCGTCGAAATATCCCCGGGCGACACCCGACTGGTTGGTGACGACGACCGCTTTCATGCCGCTTTCGTTGACCGTTCGTATGGCTCGGGCGGCTTCCGGGTACAGGACAAGCTGATCAAGGTCAGCCAGGTATCCCACTTCCTTGTTGATGGTCCCGTCACGGTCGAAAAAAACGGCGCCGCACTTCACAGTTCCGACACCTCCTGACCTGCCAGCAGCTGAACCGCCAGTTCATAGACCTCGTCCACCGTGACGGCATCCATGCATCGGAAATCACCGGGGCAGACCTTCTTGAAACAGGGACTGCACGATACCTGGCGATACACGACGTGGCTCCGCGTGCCCAGCGGGGACGTGGCACGTGGATCGGTCGAACCGAAAACGGCGATCAGCGGACGATCCAGACCGCCCGCCAGGTGCATCAATCCGGAATCGTTGGACACAAACAGGCTGCACCTGCTGATCAGCGCCACTGCCTCGGCGAGGCTTGTCCGGCCGGCCAGATTGACAAAAGAATGACGGGCGTTTTCGCTTACCGCGACGGCGTGGTCGGCATCAGCGCCGCTTCCCAGAAGAACAATCCGGACGGAAAAGTTCTCCACGAGCCGGTCGGCAAGGGCGGCGAAACGATCGGCGAACCACATCTTGGCTGGTCCATAGGCAGCGCCTGGTGCAATACCCACGATGCGTTCATCCTCTCCAACGCCCTCCTCCCGGAGTATGGTTTCAACACGTTCAAGGCTCCTGGCATCCGGCTGGATCAGAAATTCCCCCGGATCCTCGTTGAACCCGAGAGCCTGAACCATTTTCAGGTAATAGTACATCTGGTGCAGCGATTCCACGCCCTTCCGCTTCTTGACTGGATGGGTCAGCAGGAAACGACGCCCGTCAGTGCTGTAACCGGCCCGAATTGGTATCCTGGCCAAGAACGCGATGATGGCCGCCTCGATGGCGTTCTGCAGGAGGAGCGCCGCATCGAAGCCCCGGGAATTCAATTCGCCAGCCAACCGGAATTTTCCCGTGACCCCGTCATGCATTCCCGGACTTCGAAATATAATCACGTCATC
>DSBH01000140.1 GCA_011056825.1 Deltaproteobacteria bacterium
TTTTGTTTTTCGGTGAAACCATTATAATTCAAAAGACTGGGCTCTTCAATATTTATGTGCTGTTATTACAATATATTATGCCATATTTTGACCCCGATTGCTCCAATCCCGAAAGTTGAGTTATTTTATTATGCCAGGGGTGCTCATGCCGCGACAAGCCTTCATAGACGCGCCGGTAGTGCTTCACCACGTCATCGCCCGGGGCATTGACCGAACAGCGATCTTCAGGGATGAGAAGGACCACCGGTTATTTCTTGATCAGATGGGAATTATCACTGAGAAAGCTGGAACGGCATGCCACGACCGGATGCCATAATAGTACCCGGTCATCAACGCGTTGGAGAAAAAAAGATCAGCATTAATAAGTTAATAAGTTAACTACGTCCCTACCAATAGAGTTATGGAAAAGCCTGATGTACATACGATCGTGCGCTATGTCCTGTTGCAGGTACCCGGGTTTGCCGCCGCTGTTATAGCCGCCTGCCTGTTGCTCCGTTACACCGGCCTGCCCGCCTGGTCGGTCTGGCTTGGACTTGTTCTGTGGGTAATGAAAGACATACTTTTATTTTTCTGGGTATGGCCGAGTTATCGCGTTCCGGGAGCAGGAAACGACGCCATGGTCGGGCGAACCGGATTCGTCGTCAACTGGAAGGGAATTGAAGGAACCGTGAAAATCAACGGCATTCTGTGGCGCGCCGCTGTCCGCGGCGATGAAAAAACACTCTCTCCCGGAGCCGGTATCCGCGTATATGACAGAGAGGGGCTTACTCTGTTTGTTCACCCCGAACAGGAATGACGAACCGGGAATCAGCCCGACGATCTGTCAGGCATGAAAACAGATAACCTTTTGCTTCACCACGTCGGCGACAATCCAGAGATCCGTTTCGCCCACGTCGTAGACTCCCACCACATCAGCATAGCCGGCGAAATCAGGAGCGAGCTCGGCCAGACGGTTCGGAAACCGCTCCAGCCAGGGAAAATCGGCCTTCACGCCGACCAATTCGGGGAATATGGCGAGGTAAAATATTCCCGTCTCCACCAGGTCCTGAAAGAAATGACTGCCATATGACAGTTCAGGCATCAGGTTGCCGTCGGTCCAAGCCACTTCTCCCAGGACGGTGACGTTGTTGATGTCGCTGAACCGCACGGGAACCCCCAGGGAAGGCGTCGTGGACCCCCACCGTCCCGGACCGAGAAGCATGAGCGACTGTGTCTCACGGTCGGCGACCTGGCCGTTGAGCCGCCCTACCAGGCGCGCCGTCTCGTATTTTCCGGGCTGGTTGAGCTTGTTGTATTCCAGGGGTCGAATGTAGATCACCCGGTGGATTGACTTTGCCATGCTGCCGCCAAAGAAGTTACCCTCGGCGCGTATGAAGATCCTGTCGTCGGAGATCCTGACGGGGAATTCAATCCTTTGTTCAGTCCCAATTGTCTGGAGGGGGCGACACTGAAGCAGGTTGATCCTGAAGTTGTTGTCCTTTGTAAAATTGACCGTAAATTCCGTGTCCATCGGGTACTGATACATCGTCTCGAGTTTTTTCAGCATATCCTGCATGATCCGTGGATAGGCAGACCTTGAAAACAATTCATCGAAGGTAATTATCCAGGCCTCCTGCTGCTTGAGTCCCCGTTCCCGTATCTGTTCGTTGATTTCATGATCACGTTCAGCAATACGATCAAGGTGGACATCCAGCTTCTCGCCCATGAGGTCAAGAACTGTCATGGTGACAAGTCTATTTTCTTCCAGGTTCAGCAAGTCTACCTCACGTTGGGAAAAACGGCGTTTATCGTCCAGACCGGCGTGCGGCAGCTTGAGCGGCGCGTCGAGGGCCACAATGCGGGGATAGTCCCCCTCCACCCGGTTCACCGCCCTGGTACCCAGTCCGAAAACAAGCCTGAGCATGCCCGCCTCGGGCTTCATGTCTCCGCTCCAGACAAAAATGTTGCGCGACAGGCCGACACCGGCAAAATCGGGGAAAAAATAGCGCCCGTGATGCGAGCCGGACACCCGCTGAACCAGCAGGGCCATCTGCTCGTCCGCGTCCGCCATGCCGCGCTGAAGACGGTAGGCCAGGGCGTCTTCATTCATGGTGCTGCTGTAAACAGTCCGCACCGCCTCCTCGAAACATCTATAACGCTCCTCCGGCGTTCCCTGGTTCGCAAGGAAAACGCTTTCATACTTGCCGGCGAAGGCGTTGCCGAAATTATCTTCCAGGAGGCTGCTGGACCTTACGATGATGGGCGACTGGCCGAAATATTCAAGCATGAGCATGAACTGCTCCCTGATTTCCTGAGGAAAGGAGCCTGTCCGAAGCCTGTCCCGGAGGAAACGACCCGCCTCGAAATAACCCTTTTCTGTTTTCTGCTCCATTCGCAGTTTCCACCAGCCGTTCTGGACTATATAGGTGTAAAACACGTCGGACCCGATATAGAAGGAATCGTGGGCTTCCATGAGCTCGTGCCAGTTAACTGTTTCGTCCTTCTCCAGGATTTTTCGGGCCACCAGCATGCCCGTGGCCTTGCCGCCGATGAGGCCCGTCCCGATGAGGCGCTCTCGCACCCGGACAAGGTCTTCCAGAGAAAAGTTTTCCTTTACCAGGATGGACATGCGCGATTCACGGGACATCATGATCCGGCAAATCCGATCGACCATGCCCTGCTTTTTTGCCGACTCCCAGGGCCGTTCGAGAAGCTCTCCCGCCGCCAGGAAAAGCCGGTCCCAGTAATCGAGGCTGCGCCCGCCCCGCTCCGTCGAACGCGGCCTGATCTCCGAAAAGAGCGTCGCCGCCTCAACGCTGCTCACGATGGGAGTGAATCCCGCCTCCTCTTTCAGGTGAGGCAGAAACATGGTCGGCGAGTAACGCTGCCATACCTTGAGAGGATGGACGTACATCCGCTTGTTCTCGTTAAATACGTCGATCAGCAACTGGGTTGTTTCCCGGATGCGGGCCACCGTCTGGTAGGAATGACTGTCCCGAATGAGAGCGAAGTAGGCGATGGTATCAAGCTCAAACAGGTAGGGACAGGTGATGACAAAAAAATTACCCACCATCAGATCTGTGGCCCACTCGGAGAGGAGATTTGAAAGGCAGTCAAAAATGTAAAAGGCGCCCCTTCCCTCTTCTTCTATAATACGAAAGACTTCCGACGAAAAAGGTTCAAAACCGCCCCGAGGGTCCAGGTAACATATCCTGACGCCCTGAGTTCCCTCTTCTACCAGGGGCGCGTGATCGGCAAAACGGATGTAGATGACCTTCCGCTGTTCCGCCAGTGACGCCGCCAGGAAAGACTGGACAAAATAACGATAATCCTCAAGATCTGAAACCTGCCAGACCACATTGTCGCCCATGCGCAGTCGATCCACAACAGTGTCGAAAGACGCTATTCCCGATGTTACCGGTGTGCCGGCCCGGCTCCCGGCATCGCCCTGCTGATCACGAAAGCGCTGCCCCCCGTCGGTTCCCCGCACCCCGGTATTTTCCCGCATGGGTTTTGTTTGTTTATTTTTGCCTGTTTTCATGATTGAAGCCCCTCTGTCGGTGCTGAAACAATTCCTGCAGCGATTGCACCTGGAATGCGCCGCCCCGCACCCGCATGGCCTTGATGGCACCCGCCATGGCGCGCGCCGCGGACATTGTCGTCACGATTGGAATGGCATGATCGGCTGCGCTGCTTCGCATGGTCACCTCGTCCTGCCGCGGCTTTGGACCGCTGGGCGTGTTTATCAGGAGCGCCACGCTCCGGTTTTTCACATAGTCCAGTATATTGGGCCGTCCCCCGTCCAGCCTGGGAAGGCTTGTGACGGAGATTCCCCGCCTCGCCAGGACTTCTGCCGTACCTGCCGTCGCCAGTATCTCGAACCCCATTTCCTCAAAACTCCCGGCGATGTCCACCACGGCCGCCTTGTCATAGTCCTTGACGCTGATGAATACTGCGCCGCCGTAGGGAATATCGAGACCGGCGGCTATCTGGCTCTTGCCGAAGGCGATTCCCAGGTCGGGGTCGTGGCCCATGACCTCGCCGGTTGATTTCATTTCAGGTCCCAGCACTGTGTCGGTTCCCGTAAACCGGCTGAAGGGAAGCACGGACTCCTTTACGGCAAAGAAGGGGCAGGCCGGGTCGGCGGTCATCCCCTGTTCTCCGAGGGAAATTCCCGCCATGACCGCCGTGGCGATCTTCGCGAGAGGCGTTCCCGTGGCTTTGGATAAAAAAGGAACCGTCCGCGAGGCCCGGGGATTGACTTCAAGCACGTAGATGTCGCCGTCCTTGACGGCATACTGCACGTTGATGAGACCTTTCACGCCAAGCTCCAGGGCGAGACGTCGTGTCTGTTCCTTTATGGATACCACCAGTTCCGGTCCCAGTGAATGGGCGGGAAGAACCATGGCGCTGTCGCCGGAGTGGATGCCCGCGTGCTCGATATGCTCCATGACGCCGCCTACGATAACATCTGTTCCGTCAGCAACAGCGTCCACATCGATTTCAAGGGCATCTTCCAGGAACTTGTCGATGAGAATCGGATGGTCCAGGGATGCCTTGAACGCCTCCCTGGCAAAACCCTCGAGTTCCGCCCCGCTCCAGACGGTCACCATGGCCCGCCCTCCCAGAACATAGGATGGCCGCAACAGAACGGGGTAACCGATGCGTTCCACGATACGCTCAACTTCTTCAAAAGTTCGGGCCGTGTCGCTTTCAGGCTGTCTGATGTCCAGCTTGTCCACCAGTTCCTTGAAGAGCTTTCGATCTTCTGCGCGGTTGATGGCCGATGGCGGCGTCCCCATGATGGTCACGCCCCTTTTCTCGAGGTCAAGTGCCAGATTGAGCGGCGTCTGCCCGCCAAGCTGGACGATAACGCCCCGGGGCTTTTCCCGTTCTATAATGTTCAGCACATCTTCCAGTGTAAGGGGTTCGAAATAAAGTCGGTCCGAAACGTCGTAGTCGGTAGAAACCGTTTCGGGGTTGGAATTGACCATGATAGTTTCGTACCCCAGCTCCCGCAGCACGAGAGATGCCTGAACGCAACAGTAATCAAACTCAATGCCCTGGCCGATCCGGTTCGGCCCGCCGCCGATGATCATGACTTTCCGATCCCCGCCCGGCCGGGTTTCGTCTTCGTCGCCCCAGGTGGAATAGAAATAGGGCGTCACTGCCTCGAACTCGGCCGCGCAGGTGTCTACCGACTTGTAGGTCGGCAGTACGCCCCGCTTCGTTCTCAGCACCCGCATGGCATCCTCATCAATACCCACCAGGCGTCCCAGTTGAAGATCGGAAAAACCGGCCTGCTTGGCGCGTTTCAGCAGCTCGCCGGACAACCCCTCGGGTCCCGCGGCGACGATCTCCCGCTCCATTTCGATAATTTCAAGCATGTTATCCATGAACCAGGGATCAATCCCCGTCAGCTCCGACGCCCGGTCGACCGGCATACCCGCCGCGAGAGCGTCCCGCACATGAAATATCCGGTCCGGCGAAGGACGGGAGAGAAGCATAACGTCTATCCTGTCGTAATCAGGATTACCACTGCCGGCAAAGGGACTTTCGAACCCGGCCAGACCTGTCTCCAACCCCCGAAATCCTTTCTGAAGGGCTTCCTTGAAACTCCGTCCTATAGCCATGGTTTCCCCCACCGACTTCATGGAAATGGTGAGCGTGTCGTCGGATCCGGGAAACTTCTCAAAGGCGAACCGGGGAATCTTGACCACGCAGTAGTCCATGACGGGTTCGAAGGATGCGGGTGTCTTTTTCGTGATGTCGTTGGGAATTTCATCCAGTGAATATCCAACGGCCAGCTTCGCCGCGATTTTCGCGATGGGGAACCCCGTCGCCTTCGATGCCAGCGCCGATGATCGTGAAACCCGGGGGTTCATTTCAATCACGACGACGCGGCCCGTCTTCGGATGAACGGCGAACTGTATGTTCGAACCCCCGGTAGCCACGCCGATCTTTCGAATAACCGCCGCGGCGGCGTTTCGCAGGTCCTGATATTCCCGATCCGTCAGTGTCTGGGCGGGAGCCACGGTAATGGAATCTCCCGTGTGGACTCCCATGGGGTCCAGATTTTCGATGGAACAGATAACAACCACGTTGTCCCGAAGATCGCGCATGACCTCCAGTTCATATTCCTTCCACCCCAGCACCGACTCTTCGATCAGGATCTCGCCGATCATGCTCTTCTCCAGCCCCCGCGCGGCGAAAACTTCAAATTCTTCGGCGTTGTAAGCCAGGGCGCCGCCCGTACCTCCCAGGGTAAAGCTGGGCCGTATAACCAGCGGGAAGCCGATCTTCCGTGAGATATCCCGGGCCTGACTCATGGAACGGGCCGCCTCGCTCATGGGCGTGTCGAGACCGATCTGGGCCATGGCGGTCCGGAAAGAATCACGATCCTCGGCCATTTCGATGGCCGCCAGGTCGGCGCCGATCATTTCCACGCCGTAGCGGTCGAAAATACCCCGCTTCGATGCTTCAACCGCTATATTGAGCGCCGTCTGGCCTCCCAGGGTCGCCAGCGCGGCATCGGGCCGCTCCTTCTCCACGATGCATTCCACCACATCAACGGTGACGGGCTCGATATAGGTCCGCCATGCCATGTCTGGATCGGTCATTATGGTGGCCGGGTTGGAATTCAGCAGTACCACGCGGTATCCCTCCTCGGCCAGGGCCTTGCAGGCCTGCGCTCCGGAATAGTCGAACTCGCAGGCCTGACCAATCACAATGGGGCCGGAACCGATAATTAAAATTTTATTCAGGTCAGTTCGCTTCGGCATGCCTTTCCTCTGGCAAAATCACGTTACGCCATCCACGCGGGCGGTTCACAAACCGCCTCTATTCCCATTCAATAGTACTCGGCGGCTTCGAGCTGATGTCATACACCACTCTGTTCACGCCGGTTACCTCGTTGATGATTCGCGACGATACACGGGCCAGCAGATCCGCCGGAAGTCGCGCCCAATCCGCCGTCATGCCGTCCAGACTCGAGACGGCCCGCAGGGCAACCACGTCGTCGTAAGTCCGTTCGTCTCCCATGACACCTACGCTTTTCACCGGGAGCAGAACGGCGAAATACTGCCAAACCTCGTGGACGTTCTCATAGCGCCCCATCTCATCGCGAAGGATGGCATCGGCATCGCGAAGCACCTTCAGGTTTTCAGCAGTTACCTCGCCGATAACCCGCACGGCAAGACCGGGTCCGGGAAAGGGCTGTCGGTGAACCAGCCGATCGGGAAGTCCCAGTTCGGTGCCGAGTCTGCGCACTTCGTCCTTGAACAGCTCCCGCAGGGGCTCAAGCAGCTCAAAACCCAGGTCTTCCGGCAGACCGCCAACGTTGTGGTGGCTCTTGATCACCGCCGAAGGACCGCCCAGGGGCGATCTGCTTTCTATAACATCGGGGTAGAGCGTCCCCTGTGCCAGAAAACGGGCGGCGCCCATGGCATCCTTCTGGCGTTTAAAAACGCTGATGAAGGTCTCGCCGATGATTTTCCGCTTTCGCTCCGGATCAACCACGCCTCTCAGGGCGGCGAGAAACTCCCCCCTGGCTTCGACCACGGTCATCGACAGGGAATAATCCCGAGCAAACAATGTCCTGACCTCCTCGACCTCTCCTTTTCTCAGAAGTCCGTTATCGACGAAAAAACTTCGGCACCTTTCACCGATGGCCCGGTGAAGCAGCGCGGCCACCACGGCGGAGTCCACTCCTCCCGAGAGGGCGCAGACCACTTCAGAATCTCCCACGGTATCCCTGATTTTCGCCACCGACTCTTCAAGAAAACGTCCCATCGTCCAGCCGCCCCGGCAGCCGGCAAGTCGATACAGAAAATTTGAGAGAATATCGTTCCCCCGCGGCGTATGGACAACTTCGGGGTGAAATTGAACGCCGTACAGGCATCGATGTTTATTTCCCATCACAGCCGTGGGGCAGGACGGGGTTGCAGCAAGGGACGCGAAACCTTCAGGCAGGACGGTCACCTGGTCCCCATGGCTCATCCACACTTCCATACCCGCATCGATACCGTGAAAGAGCGGTACAGGCTCAATAAAGGTTATCTTTGCCGGTCCATACTCCCCGTCGGCGCCTCTCTCCACCCGGCCGCCCAGGAGCTTTGCCATAAGCTGCATGCCGTAACAGATACCCAGCACGGGGACACCCGCGTCAAAAATCGCCGGGTCCATGCCCGGTGAATCGCTGTTCATCACCGAGGCGGGCCCCCCGGAAAGAACCAGCGCCGCCGGTTTCATCGCCGCCACTTCACCCGCCGAGATGTCGTGCCGCACAATTTCACAGTAGACGCCGCACTCCCGTATTCTCCGTGCAATCAGACGGGCATACTGTGAACCGAAATCAAGAACCGCTACCTGTTCACGCATGGGTACTTCCTCGCAATCTCTGCCTGTTTACGAGCGCTATGAAACGATCAAAAAGATACCTTCCGTCATGGGGACCGGGTCCGGCCTCTGGATGAAACTGGACGGAAAAGAAGGGCAGCGACCGGTGCGCGATGCCCTCCAGCGTTCCGTCGTAAAGATTGACATGGGTCGTCGCGACCTTCCGCCGGTCCAGTGAATCCCCGTCAACACAGAACCCGTGGTTCTGTGACGTTATGTAAATCCTGCCCGTGGCCTCGTCCCGGACGGGATGGTTGGCGCCGTGATGGCCGAATTTCAACTTGTAGGTACGAGCCCCCAGGGCGCGCCCCATGAGCTGGTGCCCCAGGCAGATACCGAACAGGGGCAGTGTCTCCAGTTCCATAAGCTTTCTGATGGTATCCACCGCATAGTCAACCGGCGCGGGATCGCCGGGACCGTTTGACAGGAACAGGCCGTCGGGATCGACGGCGAGAATATCCTCAAAGGAAGCCGCCGCGGGCAGAACCTTCAGGGAGCATCCCCGTTCCCTCAACGGTTGTGACCGATGGCGATGCTTCCGCGCAGACGGTCAAACGGGTCCTCAGTAGCAAATACGGACCGGACCAGGCCCATCCCTCGGTGAACAGTTATTTTTGAACCGTCTGAGGCCGCTATACCGGAACTCTCCTGGCCACGGTGCTGCAGCGCGTACAGCCCCAGGTAGGCCCGTCGGGCCGCCTCAACGTCCCCGCAAACACCGAAAATGCCGCAAAATTCTTTCAACGTTTCTTTTCCTTCAGGCGTGTCACCATGCCACATCAAGAGTTCTCAATGAGGTATACCCCAAAGTTGTGGATTGATGGTTGAATAAAAAAAGCGTACCCTTCGGTTCGTTGTGATCAGCAACAAAAAA
>DSBH01000222.1 GCA_011056825.1 Deltaproteobacteria bacterium
CGTTTCTCCGGCAATTGTCCGATAAACGGCAGTTTTCATGGTATACACAAAAAAAAGACCGGTCGTGCCCGACTGAGCCGGGAACACGGCCGGTCTGTGAACGGAACTCCCTGAGGAGGAAAGGTTCTAATCAAGATATTTGAACGATACGCTAATCTTGGCACGGTACAGGAACTTTCCGTCCTCAACCTTGATATCAAGTTCCTTGACCTCAGCCACCCGTAAATCCTTCAATGATTTTGAAGCTTTTTCGATTGCCCCTTTTGCGGCTTCTTCCCAGGATTGATCACTGGTTCCAACAAGTTCGATGACCTTGTATACGCTTTCCATGATACCCCCTCCTTTCATGTCACAGCGTTAAAAAATTCATCCCCCTCATTAATTTAAATTTTAATCGATTCCGGCAGGTAAGTCAAAGCATATCAGCAACAGGATTTGTCGTTGCGATGATTGAAAAACGGGGAAATGAAACGGAATCGGTTGCCTTTCTGAATTCATAAGGTATTCTGTTCTGAGCGACATCACGCAGCGTAATGGCGGGTATTATGACGGAACAATACGATAAAACCGGCGGGCGGCTCGACGTCATGCGGCGAGTCGTCGAAGAAATCATAAAGCATCCGCCGACGGCCCGGGCTGATCCACTTGAACAATTAAACGCTGCCTTTCTCGATGCCTTTTGCAGACGAAACGGGCAAACATTTCAGCGGTCGGTTCGAACTCTCGCGCAATACGCCGAAGAGGGAGGGAAGAATGGCGTCGCGGCTGAATTTTTTCTTCAGGCCCTTGACGAGATTCCGAACGAAATCGAAAACTACGCCGGAAGTTCAGCGGCGTTCGCCCGGACGCTGAGGCGGGCCGGTGACTTGCTGGCGAAGGATAAGTCGCCGTCTGAGGAAAAACGTGCCGATATTTGCTGGAGCATTTTCTTTCCCGAGGGACGGCGAATACAGGGACGGGAGAAAGAAGCGGCCGCGGAGCTTCGCCTGAGACGAAGCGTTGAGGTGACAAAACCTTCAAGCCGTCCCATAAAGAATCCCTTCACGGAGATACTGTTCACTGCCAACGTCCTCCTTACCGTTCCACTGCATGAAAAACACATACAAAACCTTTCCCGCCCGGTTCGCGAAGCCGTCGAAAAGGCGGCAGGTGAACGGCAACTTTTCTGGTACGATCACCCTGTTCCCATAGGTGTTCCCGCGGAAAACAACGAGATTGTCTATGGATTGCGGGGTCTCGACGACACCCTTGATTTCGAGATGAGGCGGGGCAATCTCGGTGAAGGCGTTCGTGTTCCCTGCCTCTTGTCAGTTTCAGTTACCCACGAAAAGCTTCGGGAGGCGGCGAAAAACTGGATTAAACACGAATTGTCCCGGCATCAACTGAAACACCTGGAAGTGTATGTTTTTACGGAAACAGGCACGAAACGGCTGGTCGACGAGGTGCTTGTTCCCGCCGGCAGGAGATTCGCCACATCACCGCCGGTAGATGATCTTCAAGGTATTTTCGGAGTGGACGGCGAATACGGACGACATTATAGTTTTCTCAAGGCCGTCGCGGCGCTCATGTCGGTCATGGTTGACCGAAGAATACGCGCCACCTTCAAAATCGACCTCGACCAGGTTTTTCCCCAGGAACAGCTGGTCCGCGAAACAGGACGTTCGGCATTCGAACACCTGGCTACCCCTTTGTGGGGTGCTTGGGGACGGGACGCGTGGGGAAGGGAAGTGGAACTGGGCATGATCGCGGGGGCGCTGGTGAACGAGCGGGACATTGCACAGTCACTTTTTACTCCGGATGTAACCTTTCCCGAAGAACCGCCCCGATGCGATGAGATTATCTTTTTCAGCCGTCTTCCCCAGGCGCTTTCAACCGAGGCCGAGATGATGGTCCATTACGACGGAGCGCCCCTGGATGGAAAGATGACCTGCCTGCAGCGTATTCACGTTACCGGGGGCGTCACCGGCATACTGCTGGAAAGCTTGCGGAGACACCGTCCCTTCACGCCGACCTTCATCGGGCGGGCTGAAGATCAGGCATGGTTGCTGTCTGTTCTGTTCTCCGGAGAAAGGCCACTGCGCTACTTCCACCAGGCCGGTCTTTTCATGCGTCACGACAAGGAATCATTTGCTGCCGATGCCGTCAGGACCGCGGCCGTGGGCAAGCTGGTCGGTGATTACGCCCGCCTGCTGAATTTTTCACGTTATGCCCGGGCGCTTCCCTGGCCGGTGGAAGACATCAAGGAACAGGTGGACCCGTTCACCGGGTGTTTTATTTCGCCCATTCCCGTTACCCTGGCCGTGCTCCGTTTGTCCCTGCGGGCGGAGCGGTTTTTCAGGGAAGGAGTCGCCGCGGAAGCCTCGGAGTTGCTGCGTCTCGGAAGCGCCCGCCTGCTCCCGTTATTAGGCGAATCCGCTGAAAATAACGTAAGCGTTCAGTATGAACGAGAAAGAGCCGCCTGGGACTTTTACTACGACGTGCTGGACAGGCTGGAAGGAGCCCTCGACGCGAAGGACGAAGCGGCGATCCGCCTGAAGGAAAAAACTGAAAAGATATTCGCGGCCTGCCGGGTGTAACGATGTAAAAGACGTGAAATCTCCGGCGGGACTTTCTATACTTCAGCAACCGTAAAGGAGTTGGAATGGAGCCGGAAGATCTGCATAAAGAATTGATGCCGGATGTAAGTGAGATTAATTACATATGGTATTACATGCAAACGGCCAGCATCATGGCGCCGGATGTACGCAGGCGACTCCGCGCGGCCTGGGGATTCTGTGAGCGTCATGCCTGGATGCTTCTCATGGTAGAGTCATCCCTGCGCCATTCGTTCCTGATGGGCCCGGCGGTGCTATACAGTGACCTGCTGGGTCGTGCGGCCGCGGTCCTGCGAACCAGGGGCCCCATGCGCGAGGCGCGTATCGCCAGGGGACTTCGCGACAGGCGTGCCTGCCTCATGTGTTCCATGGATTTGAACCAGGCCAGGGGGAAATACGCCGGCGAGGAAACCATAAGGCGGAGTCGTGATCCCGGTGAATTCACAAGTCTCGTTGAAGCGACGAGAAAATACTGGGAAGACAAAGTATGCGGTATCTGTCGCGGGGACGATTCGCCGGTGAGGTGCCGGAGACACCTTATTGAAGATCTGAAGAGAGGAATAACACCGGAAGGATTCGACTATCATATCGACGAACTGGAAAATGTGCGGCGGCGCCTTGCGGCCTACGGCCGTTCCTGTCGATGGGAACATCGGGGTACGGCGAGCCTTGAAGATAAGGCGGGGCTCATCCGCGCCGTAGGCTGGTGCAGTGGCTGGCGCCCGCTGCTTCGCCTGGCAGAAGAAGTCCGGGAAGCGGCCGTCGGTTCGTAAAAATTAAATCCGTCATATATGCCGGTAGAGATAAAGAACCTGTCACGGGATCATGGAATGAAAAAACGCCCGCTTTCAAAGAAACGGGCGTTTTTTCGAGTACCGCGTATTCGGGGCGATATTAATTTACTGTCGGAAAAGAGCCGCCTTCATCGACGACAGGATGTGCTGCACAATTTCCTCTCGGCAGGATATTCCCATTATGCCGATGCGCCAGATTTTTCCCTTCAGGGGACCCAGGCCGCTGGCGATTTCCGTGTTGAACTCGTCGAGCAGACGCTTTCTAACGGCGTCGTCGTCGATGCTGTCCGGAACGATCACGGACAGTACCATCGGTGTCCGGAAACGCTCTTCCACGAGCATTCTCAATCCCATCTCCTCGAGTCCTCTCACCAGTTCCCGGTTGTATTTCAAGTGCCGTTCCCAGCGCTCCTCGAGCCCCTCTTCCAGGACGATGCGCAAGGCTTCACGAAGCGCGTATACCATGCTGATCGGCGCGGTATGGTGATAGACGCGGTCCGATCCCCAGTATTTCTGAACCATTGACATGTCCAGGTACCACGAGCGGACCGGGGTCGACCGCTTGTCCAGCTTTTCCACCGCCCGGGGACTGAAAGTGATAGGCGCCAGGCCCGGAGGGCAGTTTAGGCACTTCTGGGTGCCGCTGTAACAGACATCAATGTCCCAATCGTCCACTTTTACGGGTGCACCCGACAGGGACGTGACAGTATCGACAAGGAACAGGGCGTCCTTTTCATGAACAATCGAGGACAGTTCCTCCAGGGGCTGAAGGACGCCGGTTGATGTTTCGGCGTGGACGACGGCTACCACCCGGGCGTCGAAGTCTTCCAGGGCGTCGCGTACCTGTCCGGGATCAATCGGACGGCCCCATTCGGCCTCGACTTTTCGAAGAACGCCGCCGCAACGTTCAACTATATCGCACATGCGGGTTCCGAAGACGCCGTTCACGCAGACCAGGACAGGGTCGCCCGGCTCAATCGAGTTTACAAGAGCGGCTTCCATACCCGCGCTGCCTGTTCCAGAAACAGGAAGCGTGAGGCGGTTCTCAGTCATGAAAACCTCTCTCAGCATATCCTGCACCTCTTCCATGATGGCAAGAAAAACAGGATCGAGGTGCCCGATGACGGGACAGGTCATTGCTTTCGTTACCCTGTCGGGCACGTTGCTGGGCCCTGGTCCGAGAAGCAGGCGTGCCGGTGTGGAAAGATCTTCGTAATGTTTTTTCATGTCGGTACCTCCCATCACAAGAGATCATTGCGCCGGGGGGCCTGAAGGCAATCCCGCCGCAGGTGTTTATCCCGGTTGCCGTCGTTTCGAAACTTCGGGATTAACCAGGTGTCTGGGAACACCACCGGTAGCCCCTGCTACAAGGTTTTCAGCTGCCAGCACCGCCATTTTCGTCCGGGTTGCAACCGACGCGCTACCCACGTGAGGAACGATCAGGCAGTTCGGCAGTTCCATCAGTTTGTGATCGGCCGACAGCGGTTCCGGATCAGTGACATCCAGTGCGGCATAGGCGATCCGTCCCGATTGCAGGGCGTCGTAGAGCGCGTCGGTGTCGACCACGGGTCCCCGCGAGGCGTTGACAAGAATGGCCGTCTTTTTCATTTTGCTCAGGACTTCGGCGTTTATGAGGCCCTGTGTTGCATCCGTCAAGGGCGCGTGGATGGTTATAAAGTCGGATCTGGACAGCAGTTCGTCAAAACTGTCGCACATGACGGCTCCCACCGGCCGTCCCAGCTCGGCGCGCATGTGGTGATCGTAATAAATGACGTCCATGTCGAACCCCCGCGCCCGCTTTGCCACTTCCAGGCCGATGCTTCCAAGGCCGATGATTCCCAGCGTGGCGTGATGAACATCCTTTCCCAGGAGTTCCATTGGCTTGAAGGCAACCCAGTGCCCGGTCCTGATGTAGTCGATTCCTTCGCCTATGCGGCGCGCGGCGGCCAGCAGAAGGGCGAACGTAAGATCCGCCGTCGATTCGGTCACCGTTCCCGGCGTGTTCGCCACAAAAATACCACGTTCCGTCGCGGCGGCGACGTCGATATTGTCAAAACCGACGGCATAATTGCTGATGACGGTGAGCTGTTCCCCGGCGGCGTCCATGACCTCGCCATCGATCCTGTCGCTGAGAAGCGCCAGGATGCCATTCATGCCCCGAACCAGGTCGAGCAGCTCATCACGGGAAGGGGGTAGATCGTCCTTCCGGATCACGGCATCACAGGTGTCGGAAACAACCCGAAGACCGTCTTGGGGAATGACCCGGGTTACCAGTACTTTCGGCTTGGTTCCCATGATTTATCGCCTTTCTCTGGCTGCAAGTTCACGATAAACTCGCTCGTGCAACGGGGCATCAATGCTCAAATCCCGGGCCGCTTTGACAAGAAACCCGACAAAAGTATCAAGTTCCGTGCGGTTTCCCTTTTCGAAGTCGAGCTGAATGGAGGTCTTCGTTTCGTAGGGAAAGTTCGAGGCCATATCGATCGAATTCTTCACGATGTCCTCGGGGAGAACGATGTCCCTCGCGGAGGCAACGGCTTTTACTTCCTCCATCATTCCCGCCAGCATGGACCGGAGCTCTTCGCTCTCAATGACGCCTCCCAGTGATTTTCCTGACAGCGACGTAACGCCGCCGAGAGGACCCACGAAAATATATTTCGACCACAGGGCGGAGGCGATATCATCCGTCAGAGTGGCCTTGACGCCCCCATCCTTCAGAAATTGCTCAACGGGTCGGTAAGGTTCCACCGGGCCCGTTTCCGGCCCGAAGAAGAGGGTACAGGGCCCTCCCACCTGAGTGACTGAGCCGGGAGCTGCCAGGTAGGCGCTGATATAGACGCAGCCGTTGAGAATGTGTCCCCTGTCGATGACGGCCGACAGGCGCTCGGCATTGTCGATGCCGTTGAGCAGGGAAATTACTGCGGTGCCTTCATGTATGCAGGGTTTTACCAGCTCCGCGGACTGTTCGAGATCGTATCCCTTGACGCTGAACAGGACGATGTCGACCTGACCGGCGTCCGCCGGACGGTCGGTTACCAGGTCCGGACGGGCGATCCAGTTCCCCTCATCCTTCGTGGAGACAGCCAGGCCTTCCTCCCTGATTTTTCGCAGGTGTTCACCCCTGGCGACGAACACAACCGAGTGATCCGGCGAGAACCCATAGGCCTTTGCAAGTTTGCCGCCGAAATATCCGCCGACGCCGCCGATACCTACAATCAGTGCTTTCATTTCTCTGCCTTTCGTCAGGATTTCTTGTCGTTCCGGAGTCGGGTTTCTTTCTTGAGCCCTTCCGCCAGCCACCGGTAGAGAGGCGCGAAAGATTCTTCGACCTTGCCCGGACGGGGAATCATGAAAACAAACCCCCTCTTTTCACCCGGGACAAGGGCGACATGCCTGATGACGCCGGGATCAGGCAGGATGTCCATGAGGGAGGAGAGAAAATTCCTTGTTTTCGTGGAATCATAATACACTTCAACGTTTTGTTTTCCCCACGGCCGTGTTTCGCCCTGCAGCTTTTCCCGGTTTGCTATCTTCGGTCCGCGGAAACCGGCGTATCCTTTCTCAATTATGTGCCCTTCACCGGGAATGGGGGCCCTGCAATGGAAAGTGACAAAGAGCCTGTCGAACCGCCTGATGGCGAATGATATAGGAAAGTACAACCACGAATGCCGGGGCAGCAGGGTGATGGTGGCGTCGATCTGTGAAATCGGTTGCTGCTTCGCCATGACAAGGTTGGCATGGTAACCCACGACCCCGCCGATGACGGTGAACGTTTGATCCTGGGGTTTTACCGTGTCAACAAGTGCACGGAAAGCAGCCCGGTAAATCTTTTGGTTTTTGCGTCTTCCCCTGAAATAGCCGAAGCTGAGCAGAAAACTGAATGCGATAAACAGAAAAAAAACAGGAGAGGTAATGATATTTTCATTCATAATCACCGTCCGTCATTGTTGAATGTAGAAAGAATGGCGGATGCGATGTCTTCGTTGATATTGTACAGAGCGGCGCCTGAACCGGCGTCCTGGAACTCGTGAAGCAACGAGATACGCATCAGGGGAAAGGACGACAGCCCGCCCGAACGCAGGGTTTTTTCGACGGTGTCGGCCATAGCGGTATTCTCCGAAGTTACCTTGTTGTCAAACAAAAGACGAAGCGGCAGGTTCAGATCGCCGAGTCCGTCCACCAGGCGCTGCGATTCACGCAAAGACAGGAGGTCGGGATTGAAGACCATAAAAATGGAGCAATCCGGTCCCTCGAGAAGAGACGTAAGATTATCGTAGTTTCTTTTCAACTGATTCAAACGTTTGAGGACATCATCGTCACTCTCATCGTAGGCGAGAACAATGCCCGATTCTTCCTTCCCCGTTTCCGGGTTTCCCCTGATTTTCTGGATGGTATGACGTTTTTCAATGATCCTTTTTCTGATCTGGATCAGTCGGTCGACCCAGGTGATGGTGATACGTGGAAGAGCGAGAAACCGCAACGTCAGGCCGGTCGGGGGCGTGTCGAAAATAACAATATCGAAGTCTTTTTCGTGCTGAATGGTTTTCTCTATGCTGGTGAGCAGCGCGTATTCCTCAATGCCGGGGGAATACTGGAGGACGGAAAAATAATTATCGAGGTTCAGCACCTGGAGGTACTTGTAGGTATCCGTCAGGACGCCTATCTCCCGGTTGAGATAATCCCTCGACAGTTTTTTCAGGTCCACTTCGTCAAGGTGCAGGTTATTCGAAAAGGCCTTTCTTTTCCCGTTGAGTGAAACACCGAATATATCGCCCAGGTTGTGGGCCGGATCGAGAGAGGTGATAAGCACCCGGTGATGTTGAGATAATTGCCACGCCGCCGCAGCGGCGAGCGTCGATTTGCCGACGCCACCCTTGCCGGTGGAAAAAATAATTTTCATCAGTCAATCCCCAATGTCCCACACATTTCAGCCAGCATGTCGCCCTGGTCTTCGGCACGCCGATTCAGCATCGTAAGCTCTTTCTGCAGAAAGGGCAACAGTTCCACGGCGAGGAACGTCGGAGGCGACGGGAATCCGACAAAAGATCCCAGGAGAAGCAGAGCGAAAATATTCTCCAGTTCCTCGACCTCCACAATGGTGAGCGCGACGGCGTGTTCCTGGTGCATGATGTTCATGCTTCGCAGGATTCGTTTAATACATGAAAGCATCGGCCGTCCCTTTCTCCGCAGGAGTTAAACCGGCGCGTGGCGGCATGAGCCGCCGCGCGCCGGCGGTGTGACACGAACGCTCATCTGTTATCGCTTTACTCTTTGCTCTTGTACCCCTTCGCAAAGTCGATAATGAATATGATGTTCATTATGAACATGATGATCAGGATCACCAGGAGCACCCAGCCGGTCAGCGGAGTTTTCTGGATGGACTGCGGAATGGCGACGAGCATGAACCAGATCAGTGCCGCCGTTACGGTGATCCAGAGGAGCCATGCCGGGATAACCGCCACGTTCGAATATTTCGAACCCAGCTTCTTGCTCACGTAAGCCGCGCCTGTCATGAGGGCGATGGAGGCGATCAACTGGTTCGCCGCGCCGAAGGACGGCCAGAGTATCGTGAAGTTTTTGCTCCATGCCAGGTAGATACCGATTGCCGCGGGAATGACCGAGGCGATCCAGCGGTTCGTCAGGAGTCCGTAGACGCCTTTGGCGCTTTCTTTCAACGGCTCGGCCATTTCCGTTATGCAGTATCTCGCCAGGCGGTTCGTCGTATCCAGGGTTGTCATGGCGAAGGCCGCCACCCACATGCCGGCGATAACTTTCACATACTGCGTCGGGATGAAACTCATCCAGGTGGCGTTGACCATGTCGGCGTAGGATTGAACGA
>DSBH01000021.1 GCA_011056825.1 Deltaproteobacteria bacterium
CCCTTACCTCGCTTTTCAGCGCGGCGGTATATTTTCTGTGGCACTTTCCCTGGGGTCGCCCCCGGTCGCCGTTAGCGACCATCCTGCCCTGTGGAGCTCGGACTTTCCTCCGGCCCGCTCGCACGAACCGGCGACCACCCGATCCACTCTGATACTATATTATTATAACAATTGTAACCGTCGGAATCAATGTGGAGCAACCGAATCCGTCGCGCGCCGGATGTCGGAACCGGTAAAGTCCGGCCGGACGTTTCCGCGGGTCTCGCCACGACATTTTTATTGCTTCTGATCATCCTCGCAATAGATGATTCTGTTGCAGTGCGGGCACAGTATTAATTCTTCCGAACGAAGGAGCTCGTTGTACAGCTGGGGCGGTATGTTCATGTGGCAACCGCTGCACACTTCGTTTTCGACTTTGACCACCGCCTGGCCGTTCCGCCGTCCCCGTATCAAATCGAATTTTTTTATGAGACCCTCATCAATTTTCGATCTCAATCCTTTTTGTTCGTAAACTTTTTCTTCCAGGCTGTCGTCGATTGACCCGAGTTCCGCTTCAATACCTGCCGCTTCTTTCTCATACTGTCTTCGATATTCTTCAATTTCAGATGAACTGGCGGCCACGGTACTCCGAGTACGATCTATTTCGTCGAGGAGCGTTATAATTCCGTCCTCTACTATGCCGTTCGCGTCGACAATTGAATCGATCTCTTTCAGGGTCGCTTCGTATTCCTTGTTCGTTTTCACGTCCAGGAGCCGGTTCTTTGCTTTCTTGATGCGTTCAGCCCCGTCGGCAAGCTCCGCTTCTTTCCGCCGATGATCCTCTCGTAACAATTCAAGGCGATCTTTTTCAGCCTGGAGCTCCTGCTCCCGGCCCTCCATGTCGGCGACAAGCATTTCCTTCTTTCGCGGAAGCTCCTCTTTTTTAGCCCTCAGGGCCGCCACTTCCGTTTCTGTCTTTTGAAGTTTTACCAGCAGTTGGAGTTGCTCTTTCAAAAATGTCCTCCTTCTCTGTTTTATCCGCCGGACGCACCATAAAAAAATGCACCAGAAACTGGTGCATTTTTCAACAGTGGAGGGCGCAATGACCGCTCCGTGTGTCCGGTACCTTTTGTTCTCGCCTTCCCATATATATGACTTCCTAGTGGTGGGCCCACCTGGGTTCGAACCAGGGACCTACCGGTTATGAGCCGGTGGCTCTGCCAATTGAGCTATGGGCCCCCTGTGTGACTTGCCCAGCTTTCGCTACGACAAACAGAATACATATACCTGGCACCGTTCCCTGTCAAGATGTTTATTATCGGAAGGTGGATATTTTTTCAGAACAATCGCTCGATCAATTCCCCGATCGTTGACACGCCTACGACGGTCACCCCGTCGATCAACGCGGCACTTTCCGCCGCGCTTTCCGGCGTCACACACCGGCTGAAACCCATCCTGCCCGCTTCCCGCACCCGCGCGTGCACCTGTCCCACGCCGCGTACCTCGCCGGTAAGGCCTACTTCACCGAAAACCAGGGTCCCCGAATCCACGGGGCGCTTGAGAAAACTGGAGGCAAGGGACGACACGACGGCGAGATCGACTGCCGGTTCTCCGAGGCGTACGCCTCCCGCCACGTTGACGAAAATATCAAACCCGGAAAGATTGAAACCGCACACGCGGTCAAGAACAGCGGCCAGAAGAGACACCCTGTTATGTTCGACACCGATGGTCGTTCTTCTGGGAATACCGAAGTTCGTCTCGCTGACCAACGACTGCACCTCGACGAGGACCGGCCGTGTTCCTTCCATGCTAGCCGTTACTACCGACCCGGCCGCGCCGCCGGGCCGTTCCGACAGGAACAGGGCCGAGGGATTTTCCACTTCGGCAAGGCCCTTTTCGCCCATTTCAAAAACGCCGATTTCATTGGTGGGGCCGAAACGGTTTTTAACGGCCCTGATGATGCGGAAATCATGACCCGAATCGCCTTCGAAATAAAGAACGGTGTCGACCATGTGTTCCAGGACCCTCGGACCTGCTATGGACCCGTCCTTGGTGACGTGGCCGATCAAAAACAGGGGAACACCGGTCTTCTTCGCCAGGACGATCAACTTCTCGGAAGCCTCCCTTACCTGGGTGACGCTTCCGGGCGCCGACGTGAAAACATCGGAGTACATTGTCTGTATCGAATCGACGACGACGACGGCCGGCTTCAGTTCATCGATACGCTTGATAATCGCGTCAAGCGAAACTTCCACCAGGACAACTAGGTTCGAGGACAACGCCTCGATGCGGTCTCCCCTGATCTTGATCTGCCGTGACGATTCCTCGCCGGATATATACAGCGTTTTCAGGCCTGCGTCTGCGATGCGATGGAGCACCTGCATGAGAAGCGTTGATTTCCCGATTCCGGGATCACCGCCGATCAGTATGGTCGCCCCAGCCACCAGCCCGCCGCCCAATACGCGGTCGAATTCACCGATTCCTGTTTTGAACCGGTCCGCGTCCGCGGCGTCAATGGCGTCAATAGGAACAGGGTCTGATCCGTATCCGCGTTCTCCGGCTGACTCCGCTGACTCCCGTCCTCCCACTTCTTCTTCGACGAAGCGATTCCACGAACCGCAGGCAGGACAGCGCCCCAACCACTTTGGTGACCGGTAACCGCATTCCTGGCAGAAAAAAACTGTCTTGGCATTTTTCATGACGACAACCCCCTCGAACGACACGAGCCTGATGCACCATACCCGGCGTCAGGTGCCCGCTACTATAGGTCCATTCCACCCACGTCGTCAATGCGAAAGACCGAATAACGCCCGTACCGTAAAACAGCGCCCCCGGCGACCGGGGGGTCTTTTCACCGGAGAAGACCTGCCACCCATCGGCGCGGAATCGTCAAATATCTTGAGTAAGAAATCCGATTCTGGTAAGAATTCACGTTTCGTGATTTAACTGTAAAAAGGAGTTTATATGGATCACAACCCTAATTTCAGCTCCGGCCCCTGCAGCAAGCGTCCCGGCTGGTCATTGTCATCTTTGAACGACGCGGCTGTCGGGCGATCGCACCGCAGCGTCCTGGGGAAGAAAAAACTGGCTCTCGCGATAACCGAAAGCAAGCGTCTTCTGGGAATACCTGACGATTATCTTCTCGGCATTTTCCCGGGATCCGACACGGGTGCATTCGAAGCCGCGTTGTGGTCTCTGCTGGGCCCACGGCAGGTCACCGTCCTGGTCTGGGAAAGCTTCAGCGAAGGATGGGCCACGGATGTTTCGAAACAGTTGAAGCTGGATCCTGTTGTCTTGAGGGCTGACTACGGAGACATACCCGACCTGCACGCCGTCGACTGGTCGGGAGACGTGGTTTTCGCGGCCAACGGAACGACCAGCGGCGTCAAGATCCCCGACTGGAACTGGATCCCCGCCGACCGGGCAGGACTGTCGATCTGTGACGCTACCAGCGCTGTCTTTGCCATGCCCGTGGACTGGTCGAAGGTGGACGTACTCACCTATTCCTGGCAGAAATGCCTCGGCGGCGAAGCGGCCCACGGCGTTCTCGTTCTGTCGCCCCGCGCCGTGGAACGGATCGAATCCTACGATCCGCCCTGGCCGCTGCCGAAAATATTCAGAATGAAGAAAAAGGGATCCGTGGACCGAAGTATTTTCGAGGGCAATACCATAAATACCCCGTCGATGATCTGTGTCGAAGATTACCTTGACGCGCTGGCCTGGGCTTCCGGGATAGGCCTCGACAGCCTTTTCGAGCGAACCAGAAAAAACCTCGAGGCCGTGGAAGAGTGGGTTGTCGGCATCGGCTGGATCGACTTCCTGGCCCGGTCGAAGGATATCCGTTCCTGCACGTCGGTCTGCCTCATGATCGTTCATCCGCGGTTTCAGAAACTGCAGGAAGACGAGCAGCGTTCACACATCAAGAAGATTGCCGGGGCTCTCAGTGACGCGTCCCTGGCCCACGACATAGCATCCTACAAGGACGCGCCGCCCGGATTCCGCTTCTGGTGCGGACCCACTATAGAAACACACGACCTGCGGCGGGCCCTCGGCGAGCTGGAAAAGACCTGCCTGGAAAAGATCCCGTTTTTGAGCGATTAGGAAGGATGTATATATGAAAAAAGTTCTCGTGAGCGACAAGCTGGCCCCGGAAGGAGTAGAAATATTTACAAATGCCCCCGGCATCGAAGTTGACGTCACAACAAACCTGACGCCGGATGAACTGAAGGCAGTCATTAAAAATTACGACGGTCTCGCGGTTCGAAGCGCTTCGAAAATAACCGCGGACATCATTGACAATGCGGAAAAACTGAAGGTGATCGGCAGGGCCGGTATCGGGCTGGACAACATCGACGCCGCGGCAGCAAGCAAGCGGGGCATCGTCGTTATGAACACGCCGGGAGGCAACACCATTACCACAGCGGAACATGCCATCGCCATGATGCTTTCCCTGGCGCGCAAGATTCCCCAGGCGACCATCTCGATGAAGGCTGAAAAATGGGAAAAAAACAAGTTCATGGGATCGGAGGTTTACAACAAGACCCTGGGAATCATCGGCATCGGGCGTGTCGGTTCCATCGTGGCCAACAGGGCTCAGGGACTGAAGATGAACGTCATAGCCTATGATCCATTTATTTCCCGTGACGTCGCTGAAAAATCCGGCATCACACTGCTGCCCCTTGACGAACTGCTCGCCGCGTCGGATTTTATTTCCCTGCACACGCCGCTGACGGACGAGACCAGAAAAATTATTAACGCCGAAGCGTTCAAAAAAATGAAGACCGGCGTCTATGTCATCAACTGCGCCCGGGGCGGCATCATCGTGGAAGATGATCTTCATGACGCCCTGGTGTCCGGAAAAGTGGCGGGAGCCGCGCTTGACGTTTTTGAAGAAGAACCATCCGGGAACCACAAGCTCATGAAGCTTGACAATGTCATTTGTACCCCCCACCTGGGTGCCTCGACGGACGAAGCCCAACGAAACGTGGCTATCGCCGTCGCCCAGCAGATCGTCGATTATCTTACCAAGGGAGAAATCAGGAACGCCGTGAACTTCCCGTCAGTCAGCGCCGAAGTTCTCAAGCTGGTGAGGCCGCACCTGACCCTCGCCGAAAAGATGGGGCATCTCCAGGCACAGATTCTTTCAGGCGGCACAGAGGAAATCGAGATAGAATACAGCGGCGAAATTCTCGATTACGATGTCGCTCCGGTAACCATAGCCTTTGTGAAGGGGTTTCTTACGCCGATCCTTCAGGAAAACGTAAATTTCATCAATGCGCCCATCATCGCCCGCGAAAGGGGTATCCGGGTGATCGAGTCGCGGAGTACGGAAACAAAAGACTATACGACCATGATCTCGGCGCGGATCACCACGTCCGAAGAAACGTCCGTCGTGGAAGGCACGATCTTCGGCAGGCAGGACCCCCGCATCGTTCGCATCAATGATTTCACGCTCGACGTCATGCCCGAGGGACACATGATCCTTCTTTACAACCAGGACAGGCCGGGCGTTATCGGCAATGTCGGCGTTACTCTCGGCAACAACGGCATCAACATCGCGCGGCTCCACCTGAGTCGTGAACTGATCGACGGCAAGGCCCTGGTGGTTCTCAGTACGGACAGCGCAGCTTCCGATGACGTACTGTCGCAACTGAAGAATCTGCCCAACGTACTGTCGGCAACCCGAATCGAAATGTGACCATGGTGGAGACTGGCATGGCAAATGTGATTATCATCGGAACTCAGTGGGGAGATGAAGGCAAAGGCAAGATTGTCGATCTCTACGCCCAGGAGGCGGACGTCATCGTTCGTTTTCAGGGAGGGAACAACGCCGGGCACACGCTCGTGGCCAACGGCAGGCAGACGATTCTCCATCTCGTCCCCTCGGGGATTCTGCACGATCACAAGTGTTGCATCCTGGCAAGCGGCATGGTCATCAACCCGAAGATCCTGCTCGAGGAACTGGACGAGCTGGCGTCACACGGCCTCCCCCGCCCCGGAACAACACTTCACGTGAGCGAATCCGCCCATGTCATCATGCCGTATCATGCCCGTCTGGACGGAGCCCGCGAGGCCGGGATGGGAAACTGCAAGATCGGCACAACGGGAAGGGGCATCGGACCCGCCTATGAAGACAGGGCATCCCGTGTCGGAATTCGAATCTGCGATCTCATGCATCCCGATATTTTCGCCCGGAAACTGCGATACAACGTGGATGAGAAAAACCACTACCTGACCGAATTCTGCGGTGAGGACCCGGTTGATTATGACGACATATTCGAGGAATACCGCGCATACGCAGAACGCCTGCGGCCTTACTGCGACAACACGCCGCTCCGTATTGAACGGGCCATGAAGGCGGGGAAACATATTCTTTTCGAGGGAGCGCAGGGAACCTACCTCGACATCGATCACGGGACGTATCCCTATGTCACCTCGTCGAGCACGGTGGCGGGAAACGCCTGTGCAAGCGCCGGCGTGGGACCTACCGCCATATCGGAAGTCATTGGCATCTGTAAAGCCTACACCACGCGGGTCGGAAGCGGACCATTCGTAACAGAGCTATCTGACGACACCGGCGAACGTCTTCAGCAGCAGGGTGGTGAATTCGGAGCAACGACCGGAAGGAAACGCCGCTGTGGATGGCTCGACATGGTCATGATTCGCCAGTCGGTAAGGCTTTCAGGCATCACGGGCATCGCGCTGACGAAGGTCGACGTGCTGACGGGATTCGACACCATAAAAATCTGTACCGGATACCGCATAGGGAAAAAAGAAATTACTGATCACGTTCCCGGCGACCTGGAGGTTCTGGAGCAATGCACCCCCATCTACGAGGAATTGCCGGGCTGGTCGGAAGACATTACGACCGCCCGCAGCATGGAAGACTTGCCCCGGGCAGCACGGCGGTTCATCGACCGTATCGAGGAAATCGCCGACCGCCGGGTGGTGCTTGTTTCTGTCGGACCGGGCCGCAATGAGACAATTCTCGTCAGCAACCCATTTCGGTGAACGATGCAGACCACGAAAGACAGGAGAAAAAACATCGGGACACAACACCATTCGGCGAAAACGACAAAAGAGCGGGTCCTGCTTTGCGTTAACGCGGCGTTAAAAAGAAAACCCCGGAAGCTCTCCATTCTCAGGGTGGCCGAGCTCACGTCTTTCACCGACTATTTCGTGATCTGCAGCGGCGGTTCCGACCGGCAGGTCCAGGCGATCGCCGAGGCTATTCGGGAAGGTCTTAAAAAAGAAAAAATTCTTCCCGTCGGCACCGAGGGCGAACGGGCAGGGCAATGGATCCTGATGGATTACGGCGATCTGGTCGTCCATATTTTTTATGAACCGATCCGCGAATTCTACGACATAGAGGGGCTCTGGTCGGAGGCCCCGCTTATGGAAGTAGAGGAATCCGTTCAAACACTGACCGCGCTCGATGATAATCTTTAAAAAAACGAGCATTTTACCTGCCCTGGCGACCCTGTGCTTTCCGCCGCTGTGCATCGCCTGCGGCGCACTTCTCGAGGAAGAACGGGAGGAACCTTTCTGTCCCGCCTGCCTGTCCCGAATAAACAGGGCGGAGGGATCGTTCTGTTTAATTTGCGGGAAACCGTTGGAAGCACCGTCCTCCGACAGCGGGCATGTGTGTGGCGATTGTATTCTTCATCCTCCTCCCTTTTCCCGCGTCAGGACTCTCGGAATATATGAAGGGCCGCTTCTCGAGGCGATTCACAGTTTCAAGTACAGGAAAAACATTGCAGCGGGAGAACGCCTCGGAAACATGATGGCACGCCGCAATTACGATTTGCTGAATCCCGCCGACTATGACGTGGTTGTTCCCGTTCCACTTCATCCTGAAAAGCTCAGAAAACGGGGATTCAACCAGGCACTTGTCCTGGCGGGAAAAATAGCGCGGCGGTTCGATCGTCCGATCAACTTCACGTCCCTGAAAAAAATCGCCCAGGGCCCCCCTCAGGTTGGTCTCGGCAGGAAGCGTCGGGAACGCAACATCAGGGGAACCTTCGCCGTAGCGGACGAAAGTCGATTACAGAAAACGCGGGTTCTCCTCGTGGACGATGTGTACACCACGGGGAGCACTGTACGCGAATGCGCCCGGGTTTTAAAACAAAGCGGCGCGGTCGACGTCGCCGTTGTCGCCCTCGCGCGAACGCGAAGCGACGGACACGGTCGACAGGCGGAAGGAGATGGTACAGATGAATAAAATTCTGTCACGCCGGGAATTGAAGGAAATCCTCGACCAGGAACGGCCGCGGGGAAAAAGGATCGTATTCACCAACGGCTGTTTCGACCTGCTTCACGTCGGCCATATCGCCTGCCTGCGAGAAGCGAAACGTCACGGCGATATACTGGTGGTCGGTCTCAACAGCGACACCTCCGTTGCGTCGATCAAGGGTCCCTCAAGGCCGATTGTACCGGAGGCTGAACGGGCTGCAATCGTGGCAGCTCTCGAGCCGGTCGATTTCGTTACACTCTTTGAAGAAGACACGCCGCAGGACCTGATCGCTTACCTGCAACCCCACGTCCTGGTGAAGGGGGGAGACTGGAAGAAGGCGGACATAGCCGGCTCGGACATCGTCGAAGATGTCGTCATCGTACCGTCGGTGGTCGGCGTATCCACCACGGACATCATCGCCCGCATTGAGGAAAGGCTTCTAAGTAAAAGATAATTTTACTTTACAAACGATTTTCTATTGTATATATGGGACACACAATTTTTGAACTCGCGGAACAGGATGGGGATGCCTCTGCCATGACGCCCGAGCAACTGGAATATTTCAGGACGCTGTTCAATCAAAAAATTGATGAATTATTGCGGGAAGCCGGAAAAACAGTATCGGGCATGACCGGGACGACGGAAAGTTTTCCCGATCTTACCGATCGCGCCTCGCAGGAATCGGACAGGGATTTCGAACTGAGGATTCGGGACCGCGAACGGAAACTTATAAAAAAAATGCGGGAGGCACTCGAACGGATCGACAACGGCACGTTCGGAATCTGTGTTTCCTGCGGCAAAAAGATCTCTGAAAAGAGACTTATGGCCCGGCCCGTGACGTTGCTGTGCATTGACTGCAAGAAAAAGCAGGAGGAGCTCG
>DSBH01000220.1 GCA_011056825.1 Deltaproteobacteria bacterium
CCGTTGAATATGGCGAATACTCCTACCAGCGTGGCGGCCGTTGTGGCCGGTATTACGATGATTTCCTGTCCCACCGGGCTGGATATGCCAATGGCCATGAGGCCGGCGAGACAGCCGATGGTATAGGAAAGGAAAAGGCCGTAAAATGCCTTCGTCTTGACCATTTCACCGGTAGTAAAATCGATGGAACCGGCGCCGGTCGTGGCCGCCGTGAAGCCCGCCGGGGCCCAGCCATCAGCAGGATACCTGAAGGGAATGAAGCAAACACAGATGACGATGAGGAATGCAAGTCCCATCGTGAAAAAGGCCTGCATGGGCCCGGCACTGCTGATGATTGATGCAGCCACGTAGGCGGAAACGAAAGGCGAACCGCCGAAACCGGCAATAGTAAGACCGAGGGCCAATCCCCGCTTGTCCGGGAACCACCGGCCGACCACGGCAAGGGGAACTCCGTAGGCAAGACCGACACCGGCGCCGCCGATCACCCCGTAGGTCAGGGTCAACACGCCTATGTTGGGAGACTGGCTCGCCAGCATCCAGCCGAGGCCGACAACGACACCGCCGAGAATACCCAGGTTACGCGGCCCCAACTTGCCGATGAGCTGACCACCCACGAAAACCATGATGGCAAAGACCGCCAGAAATATCATAAAGGGCATCCCCGCCCAGGTGGCGCTTGAACCGAGCAGTTCCTGTACGTGCTTGTTAAATACGCTGTAGGCATACACGCTTCCCAGACAGATATTGATTATGAATCCAAAAAGAATAAACAACCATCGTCCCGATTCCGGCGCCATACCAAAGAGTCTGTTTTCGTTCACACCCCGTTTCCTCCTTTTTATTCAAATTTAAAAAAACAAAGACAGCGTACCATAAACTAGCGTATTTCACTTTGTCAACGTACTTTCCCGAATTGGGAAAACAAATTTTTTAATTTATTCAATCCTGTTTGATTGCCCGCGGCGTTCACGTCCGCCTGAGGCATACGAAAAGACCGATGATACCATCGCCACCGGCGTCCACCAGATGCAGCATGAATCCCTGTTCTTCTCCCAGAACGCGCGCGAGAAGGGCGTCGCCGGGTGTAACAGGGACGCCCATATTCCCGGCGAACCTCGCTATCGAGTCGGCGATAAGATCGGGATTCGCCTTTTCAAGCCTGACAAGGTTCACCGGTATTGCTCCGGGATAGAGAACGCGGTCGCCCTCATCGCCGGGATCGCCCCCAAGGAATGCTTTGTGTATCATGAGGATCCCCCCGTCCGGGAAGACAAGCTCCCGCTGTCGTGTTTCGTCGCCGTCATTCCTGTTAAGATCATACACCATCATGCGATCGAAAACGGCACCCGGAGGAAGGTAGATTCCCGCGGTGCTTTCCTCCAGGCCCCGCAAGGGATCATCGCCGAGGCCGGGATCCGACGCGTCGGCAAGATAACGGCGCACAGAATAGAAGCCCCAGCCGCTTGGATATTCAGGATATCCTTCAATCAACGCCTCGCCGGTAACGCCCTCGCGGACATCCAGGAAAACGCCCAGGCACATATCATAATAGCTGATACGCGGATGATCGTGAAACCACCTCATGACCGCGGCGGTGAACGCCCAGCCGGCGTCAGGACTTTCACCGCGTGACGATCCGCGGCCCCTCCCGTCCATGTGAATCGTCGAGCCCGCCGCCGGCCTGACCATGAGTTTCCTGCCTTGCCTGAGCCGCTTCCAGACGGCAGCGCTAAAGCCGGCTTTTGTTTGCAAGGCTGACAGCATTTCGTCAACACACTGATAGATATCGTCAACCATCGCCCGTACCATGTTCCAGTCGGAATCATCTTCGGGATGAAACGGGAATCCGGCCGGGCAGTGTTTCACCGAAACGGCGGCGACGTGTGCCGGGAACGACCGGGCATCGAGATGTTCCTGAACGGCCCGCCTCAGTGAATCACTCATAATCTCCCCCTCAGACCGCATCACCGGCGCCGGATTTCTCTTTGTTCTTGCGTTTGTCTTGCGGTATGCGGAACAGGTTCAACGCGTTTTCGGCGCTTGACTGCGCCAGCTCCTCGAAACCGATGCCCCGTATCTCGGCGACTTTCCAGGCGGTGTAGACGACAAATGCGGGTTCGTTCCGTCGTCCCCGTTTCGGTTCGGGCGCGAGAAACGGCGCGTCCGTTTCGACCACGAGTCGTTCCAGAGGAATTTTCCTTGCCACATCGCGAATCTCGTCGGCGTTGCGAAAGGTAACCGTGCCGGGAATGGAAATGTAATATCCCATGTCAAGGCACCGGCGGGCCATCGCATAGTCGCCCGAAAAACAGTGAATCACGCCGGAAATCCTGCCGCGGTGTTCCTCGAGCATGTGCATGGTTTCTTCGTGCGCGTCCCTGTCATGAATAATGACGGGAAGTTCCAGATCCCGGCACAGTTCAAGTTGTTCACCGAAACACTTGATCTGACTTTTTCGGGGGGAATAGTTTTTGAAAAAGTCCAATCCTATTTCACCGTAAGCGACCACGTTCGGATCAGTCGCGAGACGGCGGAGTTCGTCGTAGGTCTCCGTGGTGATTGTTCGAACCTCGTGGGGATGAATCCCCACCGAAGCCCGGACTATATCATAGCGGCGGGCCGTTTCAACGGCCTTCCTGCTGTCTTCGAGATCAATACCGACGGTGACTACCATGTCCAGCCCGGCTTCGCGGGCCCGCTCGACAACAGCGTCTCGGTCATCGTCGAAATCGTTCAGTTCAAGGTGTGCATGTGAATCGATGAGCATAAATTAACGTTCTCCTTGTGTTCCGTGAATAATATACAGTTCCCGCAACGGTCTCATGCCTCCCTGTACGAACCTATTCCCGCAGCCGGGGATCGAGAGAATCCCTGATTCCTTCGCCCAGCAGGTTATAGCCCAGAACAGTGATGAGAATGGCCAGCCCCGGGTAAAGAGATAACCACCAGGCAATGTCGATGTTGTCTTTTCCCGCCGTGAGAATGTTGCCCCAGCTCGGGGTGGGAGGCTGTACGCCGATGCCGAGGAACGACAGGGCGGATTCCGTCAGTATCGCGCCCGCAACGCCCAGGGTGGCCGCAACAAGCACCGAGGCCATGGCGTTGGGCAGAATATGCCTGAAAATAATTCTTCCGTCGCCGGCGCCGATAACGCGTGCCGCCTGAACGAAATCCCGTTCTTTCAGGGAAATGAAATCGGCCCGGACCAGCCGCGTGATTCCCATCCACCCGGTGAGACCGATGACGATCATGATGTTCCAGATGGAAGGTTCCAGCAGCGCGATAACCGCGAGAATCAGGAAAAAAGAGGGGAAACAGAGCATCACGTCCACGAAGCGCATAATGACGGAATCAACCCAGTGACCGTAATATCCCGCCACGGCGCCGAGCACGGCGCCGACCAGGATGGCGATTCCCGTCGCCACGAATCCCACTTTCAGAGAAATCCGCGATCCCCAGATCATGCGGCTCAAAACGTCGCGACCGAGCTGGTCGGTCCCCAGAAGGTGCTCCGACGACGGCGATTCGAGAACGCGGTCGATATTGATCTCATTCGGGTCGCACGGCGCGATCCAGGGTGCGAGCAACGAAACGGCGAAAAGAGCGATAACAACGATTCCGCCCGCCACGGCAAGCTTGTTCCGGAAAAATCGGTACCAGAAATCCGTCTTCATGATGACACCCTGATCCGCGGATCAGCCGCGGCGTAGGATACGTCGGCAAGCAGATTCCCCATAAGAGTCAGTACGGCGCCGATGAACAGAATACCCATTACCACCGGATAATCCCTCGACATAACGGAAAGATAAAAAAGCTGTCCCATGCCGGGGATAGCAAAGATCGTCTCGAAAATAACGCTCCCTCCGATGAGTCCCGGCACGGACAGGCCGAGGATTGTGATCACCGGAAGAAGGGCGTTTCGAAGGGCGTGCTTGTAAATAACCACGCGCTCGCTCAGTCCCTTGGCCCTGGCTGTTGTGATGTAATCCTGTCGGATCACTTCCAGCATATTGGCCCGCATGTAGCGTGAGAACCCCGCGAGACCGCCGAATGCAGAAAGCAGAACGGGCAGAATAAGATGCCTGGCAAGATCCACGTGCTGTTGCCAGGCCGGAAGATATTCATAATTCAGCGAGCGGATGCCCGATATGGGAAGCCAGCCCAAGTTGACACCGAAGAGAATCATCAGCAAGAGTGCCAGCCAGAAGGTTGGCATTGCGAAACCCACGAAAACGAAGATCGTCGTCGCCTTGTCGAAGAGAGAATCGCGCCGGACGGCCGAAATCACGCCCAGCGGCACGGCGACTGCTATAATGAGAATCATGGAAAGAACATTTATTATTATGGTGATGGGAAGACGCTCGGCGATTTTGTCCACCACAGGACGCCCGTCGGGCGAGAATGAATGACCGAGATCGAGAGTGGCCAGCTTCTTGATCCAGAGCATGTACTGCACATGAACAGGCTTGTCCAGATCGTAAAGAGCCATGAGACGTTCCCTTGCCTCCACCGACGCGTGCGGACTGAGCTCGGTCTGGAGGTCGGTAGGAGAACCGGGCGCCAGGTGAATCACCACGAAACAGATAATCGTAATGCCGATCAACAGGGGAATCATCGTGAGGAGTCTTTTTACGAGATAAGAAACCATGAATCCGCACTTCTCAGGTCGTTATCCCCGGCGGCAGTGGATCCGTACCGGCGATGTATTCAAGGCTCTTCCACAGATCTTCCGGCCTGTGGGGCTCGAAAGTGACGATAGGGTTTCGACCACGCTCACCGAGCATCGTGAAAAAATCACGAAAGGGAAATGTTCCTTCGCCCGCAGGAAGGTGCTCGTCGCGGGAACCATGATTGTCATGGAGGTGAAGTTCACCGATGCGGTCCGCCAGGCGGTCCATCCATTCGCGGAGCGGTGCGGCGGAAAAGGCGTTCCAGTGACCCGTGTCGAAACAGATTCCCACGTGGGGATCATCGCCAAGCCCTTCCAGGAGACGTTCCAGTTCCCGCGGACCATCTTCATACACATTCTCCAGCATGAGGACTGTTCCCAGTTCCGCGGCGTCCCGAACAAATGGTGCCCAGGTGGTAATGCTGTTCTCGATCCAGTCTTCTTCGTGAGAGAGGTAGTAACGGCGGTCAAAAGCGGCGTGGCATACCACGGACAACGGGTGAAAGATCCCTGCCAGGTCGAAAACCTGCTGAATGCGTTCGATAGTGGCATCCCTCACGGTGTGATCGAGCGCGCCGGGCCGCAGGTCGTAAAAAGGTGCGTGAAAGGTGATCCGGATGCCCTCTCCGGACAATATGCGGGCGGCCTTCCGGTAATCCTCCATTCCGTACGTGTCGAGGGCGAAACAGTCGAACCCGATTTCAAGGTTCAGCCGGTTTTCAAGCACCAGGGGAAAGTACTGTTCCAGGAGCAGGTGAAACGGCATGTTCACCTGGGCTTGCTTCACAATCGACGTTATATTCATGGTGATTTCATCGCCCCTTCCGCGTGCCATTCCTTTACCACAGGGCGGTGCCTATCACAACCGGGGCAACCTGGGTCGCAACGGGAATCGGACCGGTTCTGCACCGCCGAAGACGCGCGTATTGGCGGCGGAATCGACCGCATTTCCGGGTTTTCTTCTTGACAATGAAAAAGGCTTCCTGTTATGAAGGTTCACTTTCCCAAGCCGCACGAAGGGCCGTTAGCTCAGTCCGGAAGAGCAGCGGACTTTTAATCCGTTGGTCGCGGGTTCGAATCCCGCACGGCCCACCAGTCGGCGGTTGGTGGAGGAACTGCGCCGGCAGGAAGGGCGGGATTCAAGGAAGAAAGGATCGGGCACTATGGCATCCAAGAGCGAAGAAACACGGACGAACCAGAAAAAATACTGGGAAGGGAAACTTGCAGAGCGTATCGCCTTTTTAACCGAGAAAGGCGAAGAGACACCGGCCGTCAATAAAGACACGGCCGTAAAAATGCTGAAGGCAAAAATAAGAAAAGGCAATGCCCGATTGCGCTCCATCGCCGAAATGGCGAAAAAAATAGACGAAAAAGCGGCACGGAAAGCTGAAAAGCTTGCCGCACCAAAACCGGAAAAGCCGAAGAAAAAAGTGGCCGCCGATGAGGCGCCGCCCGAGGAAAGCAAACGCCAGCAGAAGAAAAAACAGAAAAAAGAAAAGAAAGAAGGCGGCGAACAATAACAGGCTTGGTAAAACCCTTTTCGTTGTTTATGTTTCAAAAAAGGCCCGAAACGAGAAAATTCTCGTCGGGCCTTTTGTCATTCTGCCCTGAAAAAAGGTCCGCTTCTTTCCGATAGCCCTTTCTTTACGACGGCATCGCACTGTGATAGCGTTACGCCGGCACGCGGAAGGATGAAGAAAAATTTCATGACACGTACTCCAAAACAGTTCAAATACAGGAGGCCCGGGGGTAAGAGACGAACCATTTCGGCGGAGCAAAAACCGTCACGGAAACGGATGAAGCCTCAGATAGACAGTGAACTGCGAAACCTGCTCATCCTTATCGGAAAGCCGGAGGAAACGACGTTTCGACCGGATCCTTTCCAGGTAGCGGCAATCAAGGCCATCGGCCGGACGGACTGCCTGGTGACCGCTCCCACGGGCGCCGGAAAAACCTGGATAGCGGAAAAGGCCATCGCCGAAACGCTTCAAAAAGGCAGGCGCTGCTGGTACGCGTCGCCGCTGAAGGCCTTATCGAATTCAAAATGGGTCGAGTTCGGCGGCATTTTTGGTCGCGACCAGGTAGGAATTTTAACGGGCGATACCCGCGAGAACGCCGACGCTCCCCTGGTAGTGGGCACCACGGAAATCCTGAGGAACCAGCTCTACGATTCGATGCACCGGGGAGAAATGCTCGACTGTGACCTGGTCGTCCTCGACGAAGCTCATTTCATGGGAGATCCGGATCGAGGCGTCGTATGGGAAGAAATTATGATCTACCTCCCGGCGAGGATCAACCTGCTGCTGCTCTCGGCGACCGTCGGCAACGCCGATGAAATAGCCGGGTGGCTCCAGTCGATACGGGACAAGGAATGCGTCGTCATAGAAGAGACAAATCGCCCCGTTGACCTTCACCCCCTTTTCCTGCAGCCTTCGGGAACCGTCACTCCCCTTTTGAGGGGACGGTCTCTCCACGACAAGGTCACGGCATGGATGGAACGGGGCTCTCAACCGAAACGGTTCCCCCGCTTCCCGCCATTCGACGACATTACCTGCACGCTCCGGCGCTTGAACCTCCTGCCGGCGATCTTCTTTCTCAAGTCCCGCGATGAATGCGACGCTGCGCTCGCACTCTGCCACAGCCGTCCGCACCTGAACGACACGGCGGAATTCGAGGACACCCTTGAGGCATATCTGGAAAACAACCCCTTCCTGCGGAACCACAAGCAACTGGAAGCTCTCAGGCGCCTGCGCCTGGCGTCCCATCACGGCGGCCAGCTTCCGGCGTGGAAATTTCTGGTGGAACATCTCATGAAAAAGGGATTCCTGGAAGCGGTTTTCGCCACCTCAACAATAGCGGCAGGTGTCAATTTTCCGGCCCGCACCGTGGTGCTGTTCAACTCGGACCGGTTCAACGGCCATGAATTCGTACCGCTGACCGCTACGGAATTCCACCAGATGACGGGACGGGCGGGAAGAAGAGGACTCGACAACGTCGGTTTCATGATCGTGTTCCCCGGCAGATTCATGGACCTGCATCACATCCGGAAAATGCTGGCGAAAAAATCTGAACAGATCGAGAGCCGGATAAAAAATGATTTTTCCATGGCCCTCAACCTTCTTCTGTCGCACGGTCCCGACGAAATCAGGATCATTTTTGAATCCTCCTTCGCCGACTTCCGGCCGACGAAAAAGAAACGGCCCCAGAGCGGCGGGCTCTGGAGGGATTTTCTGCGCCACCTGGCTTTTCTGCAACAGGAAGGCTACGTTGATGACCGCGGAAGACTGACCGAGTCGGGAATGTGGGCGTCACGACTCCGCCTTGACCAGCCCCTGCTCATCGCCCAGTGTGTGAAGCATGAAGTTTTCCCCGAAGACGATCCGGCACTGCTTGCGGCGGTGGTGGCCGCCTTTGTCTCCGACCGCGGACAGGATGTTACTATCAGAAAGAGAGACGTGCCGCGCAGGCTTCGGACGGCTTACAATGCCGTCGAGACGGCCGTCAAACCCCTGGCGGACCGGATGGCTGCGGCGGGATTTGAAACCGCTCCTCTTCCTCTCTGGGCCTCTCTCGCCCTCTATCACTGGGCCCGCGGGCTGGACTGGAATCTCGTAACCGGCAGCCTGAGGATTGCCGACGGCGATCTGGTCATGCTGATTTCGAGAACGGCGGACAACCTCCGCCAGATAGGGTCCCTTCGGGAAACGCATCCGGCCATAGCGGCCCTGGCGATGGAAGCCAGGGATATCATCATGCGAGAACCGGTGGTATTTGAATAGCACCATTTGCCAAGCACCCGTAACTGATGCGCGGGAAGCCGACAACTACGGTTGTTTCTTCTTGACAGGCCGAACCGAACGATATATAGAGCGCACTTTAATTTCGGCTTGAATCACGTCTATTCGTCCCCATCGTCTAGTGGCCTAGGACACCGGCCTTTCACGCCGGTAACCGGGGTTCGACTCCCCGTGGGGACGCCAGTTTTTCTCTCAGGAACCTGGAGTATCGCACGCCAGGTTCTTTTTTTGAAGGAAAAAGCCGGCATCGGCCGTTTCCGCGACCCCGGGCCAAACGCCCGATGATCAACTGCCGCCTGGTTGCCCCGCCACGCAGCTGACTGCGGTTATTCCCGGCGAACATGACGATGAACTCGCGTCTTGAGGGAATACCCCTTTTTTCTCAGTGCAACCATCACGATGGTGAGAAATATCACTATGACAAAGGCGCAATACACCCGGGGTGAAAGCACCTCCAGAGCAATTGCCTCTCCGAGAAACGAGTACACCGCAATGGGAAGGATAATTCCCAGAAGAGTGGCTTTCATAAAATCCCTCCACCCTATCCCGGCGGCGGCGGCGGCAG
>DSBH01000029.1 GCA_011056825.1 Deltaproteobacteria bacterium
ATCGAAAGGTTGCATCTTGCGGTGACGGAAGTGAATGGATGCGCGGTTTGTTCATACGCTCATACATACCTGGCACTAAGACAGGGAATGAGCAATGAAGAAATTAAAAGTTTTTTAAGCGGTGACGGAAATTTCGTACGGACGGAGGAGGCGAAGGCGATATTGTTCGCTCAACATTTTGCTGATTCCCGGGGATTCACGAAAAAAGAAGCGTATGAATCGATAGTTGATGAATACGGAGAAGTGAGAGCAAATATTATTCTTTCAGCGGTACAATGAATGACTGTTGGAAACACGTTTGGTATTCACTTTAGTGCAGTTCAATCAAGACTGCGGGGGAGACCCTACAAAAACAGTTCACTGATATATGAGGCAGGAATGCAGATAGCGGGAGCTGTCTTTTTGCCGATTGGTTTTGTTCACGGGGTGATAGGAATGGTCATAGGGTTTTCAAGGTCGGGATTTGATGACAGCCCGGCAAATAAGTGTTGACCTGATGGAAGCTTCAGAAAATGTAACCGACATATTTACGTGACGTTTTGCCGCATTCTTGCGAGAGATTTTCCAAAACCCGGGGCCGGGTTTTAAATTATCAGCGTTGTTCCATATTTCTCACCGGTTTTTCCGAACTATCCCCGATCTGAATCCGCTTTCCACGAATAGAACCCCTCAAGAAGTGAGACGTAATTGTCGATAAACATATGGCAACCAAGGAGGGACGAGACCATGAAAATAACGTCAGTACCCCTGCCGGAACGGACGACGGGGCCGTCCGGGTCTCCGAAGCCCGAACAGGGACCGCGAAGGCCGGGAACTGCCGGGGCGGGAGGGCCGGCAGACAGGGTGACCAGCCGGGAATTGTCTTCCGGACCCATCACCTATGATCGTACCGCGGCGGCACGAAACGATGCAACCATAGCGCGCCTGATGCAGGAAGCCGATGCGGTTCATCAAAAACTGCGCGATCTTGTAACGACACTGATCAGGAAGCAGGGAATTTCTATCGACCGCCTTGCACGACTTGCCGGCCAGGGAGAAACCGACAGAGCTCCCCGCGCCGAACTGGAAGCATTGCTCGGCCGTCACGGCGAACTGGGCGTGGAGGCCGTCAGTGACAGGATCATCGACTTCGCCAAAGCACTTTCCGGCGGCGATCCTTTTAGGATCGAGGAACTCCGCGAAGCGATAATTCAGGGATTTCGAGAAGCTGAGGCCGTACTTGGATACCTTCCCGGCATATCCCGTCAAACCTGTGAAAGCGTTATGGAGAAGCTTGATAACTGGTTGGCCGAAACGTAATTCTTTATCACGACAGAGGACAGAGTTAATGTATCAGCGTGTCACCTCCCCCCGACGAAAACCGTGTTGCCACAGCATGCCCTGACGCACGTTTTATGAGTATAAGCGTTATTTCAGAACCTCATCCGCCGGTGATCATAAAAAGGACGTTCTCAGTGGTTAAGAACGTCCTCTGGGAAAAGTATCTCTTGCAGACCGTGCCCGTTAAAACGGGATGACCTGCTGGAGCTCTTCATCTGTAAAATCAAACGTGGCCCCGGTCATGGGAGAAGCTTCTTCGTAGAAAAACCGGGGTAAACGGTCGTCCTGCGGTGTGAATCCCGCTTTCCGGTTGAATGCCTTTTCCAGCATGATCGTCTGGATGCCGATGCCGAATACCCGGTCGGCGTTCCATTCCCCGCCGTATTTCCCCGCCATCGCTTCGGCGATGTGCTCGATGGCGTACCGGTGGGTGCTGGCAAGTGGAAGTCCGGCGAAATGACACATGAAATTGTCGACGGTCGCATACAAGACCTGTATTTTTTGAGACATCTGTATACGACCGGTTTTGAGAAAGTCGCGAGCCGATCCGCTGGTGGTTCCCACCGTGTGGTCGGCGCCTTGAGGAGACGTCGCGTATCCGACCCCGGTGCCCTTGCTGTTCCGCGGGTCGTAGCCGGGCATGGCCTGTCCCTTCACCGTGGGAATTCTCCTGGCGCCGATGTGTTTCCCGGTTACTTCCGTGCCTTGAGCCAGTGTTTCACCAAACTCGGTACCGTTGATTATTTCATTCACCAGGTTGAGTGCGCCCTCGCCGTCGCCGAAGGGCAGGATCCCCGTGTCCATGCACACGCCGATCGTCGCGCCAAGCTCAATGGTGTCTATGCCGAAATCGTCGCACATGCGCTCGATCCTGGCGATCGTGTCAAGGTCGTCGATATCGCAGTTTGAGCCTATCATGGCCACTGTTTCATATTCGAATGCCGCGGTCAGGTAGTTTCCGTTTGCGTCGTTATAGATATTGGAACATTTGATTGGACATCCCGGCTGGCAGGGGAGGGACGACGAACCGCCGCGTTGCGAAATGTTCTGCTGAAATTTCGTCGCGCCGATCTTGTCGAGAATCATGCATCGTTCGCCGCTGAAGTTTTTTACCGGCAGGGCGCCGGACTTGCCTGTCACCGCCATGCCCACCATGGTGCCGAAAAGACGCATGGCAGTGGCGGTCGCCCTGTTTCGTGACAGTACGTTGGTAAAATCCCTGGTTCCCCTAGTGAACTGTGCCCTGTCGGCGTACATGATGTCCGCCTTTTTTTTCGCCCGTTCTACGACGATGGCCTTCAATCCTCTGGATCCCATAACGGCGCCGACACCGCCTCGTCCCAGGGCCCTGTTGGGATGGCCCGTGCTGTAGTCGGTAACCTGGATGGTGGAATTGCTGTATCCCCGTTCGCCGGCGGGACCGATGCAAGCCACCGCAATATTGTCGCCGTAGGCGGATTTGACTTTTTCATTCAACTCGTAGGCGCCCAGACCCGCGTATTCGTCGGCTTTTACAAGCTCAGCGTTTCCGTCAGCGTCGATGTGAAGCAGGGACAACGTTTTTTCGCGCGGCTTTCCTTCCACGATTATGAGCTTAATTCCGTGGCGCGAAAGAAACGTGGCAATATTGCCGCCGGAATTTGATTCCTTGATGCCCTTTGTGAGCGGACTCTTGGTTCCGACCGACAGCCTGTTGGCCGTGGGGAAACCCGTTCCCGCAAGCAATCCCAGGGCGAAAACGAGTTTGTTCTCCTCACCGAGAGGATCGCAGGCGGGATCCACCTCTTCCGTCAGGACCTTGGCGGTCAGTCCCCGGTTGCCGAGCAGAACGTGATCGTCCTTGAGCGCTTCCCATGCGACAGTTTCTCCTGTCATATTTATACGCAATACTTTTTTCATGGTTATTCTCCTGTAAAGTTGTGTCCGGGCGTCGTGTTCAGCGCAGGCTTTCGCACGCGGCCTCGAGTATCTCTGTTAACTGTGCTCTGGACGGCCTCTTGGTTGCGGTGATATATGTGTATTCACCAAGGGCCAGCTCGATGATTCTGTCTATATCGGAGGGATCGGGAATGACTGTACCGGTTTTCGGGCAGTTGAGGTCAAGATAAAATGTGCGAAGTGCCTGCTTGAAATCTTTGCCCACGTCGGCGATTGGCCGGCCTGCGACTTCTACCCCCAGCATGGCCGCCATTTTTTTTGTCTCTTCAGGAATCTCGTCGGCGTACCACTCGCATATTTCAGGGAGGGCGAAAGCACAGGTAATACCGTGAGGCACGTGCGTAACGGCCTCGATTGAATGACCGAGGGCGTGCCCCAGGTGGAATCCGGCGTAGGAGCCGACAAGAATGCCGAAGGTGGCCGCCATGGCCATGTGTTCCCGCGCCTCCAGATCTTTCCCGTTGGCCATCGCCCTGGGAAGGTTGGTGAATACCAGGTCGCACACCGTCATGCCCCAGGATGTCATCATGGGGTTCCGCCGAACACCGCCGATGCCCTCGATCGCGTGCGCGAGAGCGTCCAGCCCCGTCGAAGCAGTGAGAGACGGGGGCATGTTCACGTGCAGGAGCGGATCGATGATCGCCGCCGTCGGCGTGATTTCAGGTTGGGGAAGGGCCTTCTTCACGCCGGCTTCTTCGTCATAGACGACGGCCACGTTTGACACTTCGCTTCCCGTTCCCGCCGTTGTCGGTATGCATATGTACGGCTTCATCAGCGTTCCATCGAGAAGACCGGCGTCCAGAATACCCACGTATCTCTCGAATTCGCCCGGCTGGGTAAGGGCCACGTTCACCGCCTTGCCCGTGTCCATTGCGCTTCCGCCGCCGATTGCCACCAATGTGTCTATGTGTTCGTCCGCCGCGATTTTTGAGGCTTCCATAACGGTGGAATAGGGTACTGACACTTGTGCGCCGTCCCACTCGACCACCTCGTAGCCTGCCATGTGCATGGCTTCAACAATGGGATCCACGATGCCGGCTTCCTTCACGCCCTTGTCGTAAATACAGAAGACCTTTTCGGCCCTGTAACTTTCCAGGACGGCGCCGATGGTAGTCGAGCTTCCGTCGCCGAAAATAATTTTTGTCATTGGATATATGAAATCCATTGCCGCCTCACCTCCTTGTGTGATTGTTCTTTTTCCCCGGCAGTACCTTATAGTGCGCGTAAATAATATCTTTTTTTAATAAGAGCGTTCCATGAGCAGTTCCCTGGAAAAGAGGGGGGTACCATGCCTACTCGGGCTGGCTGCAGAATGATCGGTCGGAAGTCCGTGAAAGAGGCAGGGGAGTGAGATTCAATGCCCTGTTGCAGGGGACCTTTAAGTGTGTCGGTGATTCTTATGACATAAGAAGACGTAATTGGCAAGGCGGGTGTTTTTAATGGTGACAGTCCCGCCCCCGTCCAGGATTGGTAAGTCCTCAATCGGTGAGGGGGGGGCGTTTTACTGCTTCATGGACAGTGAATCGACGACGCGGACACTGCTGCTTTTAATCATGGCGTAGACCGTGTCGCCCTGTACCAGTCCGAGGCGCTCAAGTGACTGATTTGTCACAAGAACGGTGAATGCCGTGTCGCCCGCAGAAAGCGACAAGAGGGAGGTTTTTCCCTCATACAGAATAGTAGAAACTGTCGCGCGGATGCTGTTCTGCACGGACGTATCTTGAGGCGGCCGGGTGGCAATGATTATGTCTTCGGGGCGGAGGGCAAGCTTCACCGTTGTTCCTATGTCCACGCTGTCGAGTGTTCTCATGGTGAAACCGTTGACATTTATAACGGCGAGGCCATGGTCATGGTCGACGACCGTTCCTTCCATCAGGGTGGCTCCCACGAAATCCGCCACGAACGGCGTCCGGGGCCGTTTGAAAACTTCTTCAAGAGAACCGAACTGAGCGAGTAAACCGTCACGGATAACGGCAACTTTGTCGGCAAGGGCCCAGGCATCGTTCAGGTCGTGCGTCACGTGGATGGCCGTCGTATTCTGCCGTGACATGATTTTTTTCAGCAATATTCTCGTGTCGCGCCTGGTCTGCGGATCGAGCGCGGCAAAGGGTTCATCCATGAGAAGCATCCTGGGTTCCACGACAAGGGCGCGGGCCAGGGCGACGCGCTGTTGTTCACCACCGGACAGGGTCGCCGGTTTTCTGTGAAGCAGGTGATCGATGGACAGGGCTTCGGCGATCTCAACGATTTTCTCTTTCATGTCGCGAGGGTCTTTTTTCTTGAGACCGTACTCGATGTTTTTGTAAACCGTGAAGTGAGGCAGGAGGGCGTATTCCTGGTACACAATGCCGATATTTCTCTTCTCCGGCAGTTCCGACGTAATGTTGCGACCCCCGAGATAAATAGCACCCTTGTCGGGGGACCAGAACCCGATAATGCTTTCAAGAAGAATTGTTTTTCCCGCGCCCGTCGGTCCTATGATCGTCAGGTAGTCTCCCCTGTCCAGATCGAACGATACGCCCTGCAGATAGAACTCGCCCAGGTCGATGTGAAGATCCCGGACGGAGAGGAAACTCATAAACTTACCTCCGTTTGCTCAAAGACGAAAATGGCCGCGAATGAAACCACCATCAGGACGATACCGCTGGTAAGCGCCATTCCCATGTTGCCGTAGGAAATATTGAGATACAGCGTGATGGGGAGCACTTCCGTTTTCATGTACGTTCCACCGGCCAGGATCAGGACCGTGCCGAAGGTTCCGATGCAGCGCGCGAAGGCGATAACCGTCGACGCGAGGATGCCGTTCCGGGCGAGCGGGACGGAGACATTCATGAACGTTTCGAACATGGAGTACCCCAGGGAACGGGACACGAATTCCATACGGGGGTTGATATAGTCAAACGTTGATTTCATGATGCGGCACGCGTAGGGCAGGGCGGTGAAAAACTGGGCGGCCACGATGCCCTGCGTCGTAAAAATGAAGTTAAGCCCCAAGGCGCTGAAAAACTTTCCGACGAACGTGTTCCCGAAAAGCAGCAGCAGGCAGAGTCCCAGGACCAGCTCCGGGAAGGCGACCGGAAGATCAATGATCGTCTTCACGAATCCCTTGCCGGTGAACTGGAATCGCGAGAGCGAATACCCGATGGGAAGGGCGAAGACCATGACAAGGGCGGTGGACAAAAGTCCCGTCCAGAGAGACAGCTTGAGCGAGAATATCATTTCTTCGCTTTGCAAACTTTCCCACACGTCCTTGACATCGGGAACCATGAAAAGAGCGGCGATGGCCATGACGAGGGCGGCCGTCACGATAAACGAGATAAAAATCAGCCCCGCCTTAAAAAAGTTGAGTCGTTCCGGCGCGACTTTCTTTTTCAGGGCCGCCATCGCTCAAAGCCCCATTTTTCCCAGATTGCCAGTCCCTCGGGAGACGAAACGTAGTCGTTGAATTGTGTCGCCAGGTCCATGTGCGGCGCCGTGGTGCAGACGGCCGTGGGGATGTTATTAATGATATTCCTGTTTTCGGCAATGTGAATTACGTCGAGTTTTCCCTTGCCTTCAGCCCAGGTGACGAGGTCGCCCCAGATCATTGCCGCGTCGACCTGTCCGAGGGCGACATAAATGAGAAGCTGGTTGACCGTCGGGGCGTAGACGCTGATATTCGACGTGACGTTTTCCCACAGCTCGTTTTTTATCAGGATCTGCTTGCTCACCCGTCCGATGGCGGGGGCCTTCGGATCGCCGATAGCGACGCGGACGCCGCTTCGAGCGAGGTCATCAAGGGATTTGATGCCCGCCGGGTTCCCCTTCGGGACAGCGATAACGGGGATGTGACGCACCAGAGGGCGGATGGTTTCTTCAATCACCCACCCGTTTTTCAGGGCGTCCTGTGTATATTTTTCAGCGCCGGGAATGAGGATATCGCAGGGCTGGCCTGACGCCACCTGCGCGAATATTTCGCCCGAGCTTCCATAATGAACATCAATTTCTACATTGTGATTCGATTCAAAATTTTGTCTCATTTCTTCCATGGGCTTCATCAAGCCGGCGCCGCTGAAAACAATAAGGTCTGCCGCGATGCACTGACCCGTCCAGAAAATCAGCACCGCAACGAACATCAATATTTTTTTCATGTCGAGCCCCTTTCTATTGTCTGCGTTGGTAGTACAAATAGCATGTCCGACCGAGAAAAATACACAATTCATCACTTTGTGTCAAAGGAAATCATATTTAATAATAATACGTAAGAAATAGTGATTTTCGGTAACGATAAATAATAATTTTGATTGAAAGCGGGAACACGGAGATAGTGGAAAATGAGAAAATCGACCCAGATCGGCCGTTACGTCGGCGGGTTACGAGCGTCCGCGGAGCTGGCCGCAGGCGGCGAGAATGTCCCGGCCCTTGCTCTTGCGGACGACGGCGGTGTAGTTGTGCTTGACCAGGATGTCCCGGAAGGCGTCGACCCGTTCCGGGGGTGATGTTTTGAAATCACAGCCGGGATGTTCGTTGAAGGCGATGAGGTTGAACTTACAGCGCACGTTCTTCACCATTCGCGCCAATTTTTCGGCGTCTTCGGGGCTGTCGTTTACGTCTTTGATGAGTATGTATTCCATGGTGATGCGCCGTCGCAGGGGCATGGGATAGTCCCGACAGGCGCCCAGGACTTCCGCAAGCGGGTATTTTCTGTTTATCGGCATCAGCCGGTCCCTGGTGTCATCGTCAGGCGCGTTCAGCGACAGGGCCAGGTTAACGGGCAGGTCTTCTCCCAGGCGGCGTATCATGGGTGCGATGCCGCAGGTGGAAACGGTGACCCGCCGTTTCGAAATCCCCAGGCCAGTATCGGAGGTCATGATGTCAATCGCTTTCAGTGTGTTGTCATAATTGAGAAGCGGCTCGCCCATGCCCATTAACACCACGTTCTTGATGGAGGGGCCCTCTGGCGTACCGAACCGCAGGGCCGTAACCTGTCCGGCGATTTCCGAAGGGAGCAGGTCGCGCCGGAATCCCGACGCACCGGTGAGGCAGAAGGTGCAGCCCATGGCGCAGCCTGCCTGGGTGGAAACGCAGACAGTCCAGTGGTTTTTTTCCTGGATGAGCACGGTTTCGACGGTTTCTCCGTCGGCGAGACGGAAAAGCGCCTTCTTTGTTCCGTCCGCCGAAACTTGGATTGTTTCCACAGGCAAAAACCCGACACGGGCGATCCTGCCCAGCTCTTTCCGGAACTCCTGAGAAAGGTTGGTCATTTCACCGATGTCGCGGCAACCTGCCCGGTAGATCCACTTTATGAGCTGGCGCGCTCTGAAGCGTTCCTTGCCGAGATGCTGAATGAAAGACTCCAGCTCGGCGGGCGTCAGGTTCGTCAGGTCGATTTTTTCAGTTCCGCTTTCCGCGAAGCCGTTCCGCGATGGCATTGATAAATTCTTCCGTGTTGACTTTACTGTTGTTCGAATCCGGACTTGTCATGGCCAGCAGGTCGCCTGTCATGATGCCGGACTCGATGGTTTCCACCGACGCCGCTTCAAGATCATCGGCGAAAGAGGACAGTTCGGGCGTGCCGTCAAGTTCTCCCCGTTTTCTCAGCCCGCCTGACCAGGCGAAGATCAGCGCCATGGAGTTGGTCGACGTTTCTTCGCCCCTGAGGTGTTTGTAGTAATGTTTCTGGACCGTTCCGTGGGCGGCTTCGTATTCATAC
>DSBH01000152.1 GCA_011056825.1 Deltaproteobacteria bacterium
GAACATCTTCAATGGACGGATAAAACCGGACATTCCGGAACTCACCTCCTTTGGGGTTAATGCCGGCGATGCGCCCCGCGAATTCTGACTGTTGCAACGTCGCGATCAGCAGGGCGCCAGGTTTGAACGGGTCTGCCGAGGCTCCGAATATGGCGATGCTTTTCGCATCCATTACCTCTTTCACCGATCTCATTGAAAGAGTCCCTCCTTTGAGCGGGCGTTGTAAGTCTTCTGAATAGGCATTCTCTTAAATGCAGGTGTCTCCGAAAGTCAAGGCGGAAGTGGACCGCCGGAGTTTCCCTATTTCGTTTGCTTTCGGGCGTATACTGGGATAAATTATAATAAAAACATGAAGGTATTGGATGATGATTAACCATCGGCGCGACCGGGAAACGGCAGAAGAATCGACTGCAGATGTTTCGTTCCGGTTGGGGGAAACGAGTACATGACCGTCCAGATCGCACTGTTCTTCCTGGTGCTTGCCGCCGCGGTTTATCTGTTCGTCAGTGAAAAGCTTCGGGTTGACGTGGTTGCCATCCTCGTGATGGTCACGCTTCCCTGGCTGGGGCTGGTGGAACCCGCCGACGCCTTCAGCGGCCTGGCGAGCAACGCCGTGATCGCTCTTATAGCCATCATGATTCTTGGGCATGGCGTTGACCGGTCCGGCGCTCTGAACTGGATTATCAATTTTATCGTGTCGATGACAAGCGACCATCGTGACCGGCTCGTATTGTTCGTGACGACGACCGTGGGCGCCGTTTCCGCCTTTATGCAGAACGTGGGCGCCGCCGCGCTTTTTTTGCCCGCTGTCCTGAAAATTTCCAGGAGAACAGGAATGCCTGCTTCACGCCTGCTCATGCCCATGGGGTTCGCCGCTATCCTGGGGGGCAACCTGACCATGGTCGGATCGACGCCCCTGCTGATGTTGAACGATCTTCTCCGACACGGGGGAGTAAGTGATTTCAGGTTGTTCAGTGTGGCTCCCGTAGGCGTGGTACTGGTAGTCGCGGGGGCGCTCTACTTTTTTTTCTTCGGCAGGTCGGTCCTGCCCGGCGTTAAAAAGAAAAAACACTTGCAGCCGCCGATGAGCATTCAGCAGATGCTCATCGAACGATGGCGGATTCCAACGACGATTTACCGGTGCCGCATTCCCAAGGAAAGCCCGTTGGCGGGGAAAACACGCGAGGATTCAGAAATGTGGACGGAGTATCGTGTGTACCTCCTCGCGCTGGCGGATGGTGAAGACGTTCTTTACGCTCCCTGGCGGCATACTCCTTTCGCCGCCGGACAGGTGCTGACGTTGCTGGGCGAGGAACCGGACCTTGAACGATTCGTCAATGATTTCGAATTAATGTTCAAAAAAGAAGACAGGCCCTTTGAACAACTGGAAGAAACGGACCAGGTGGGTTTTGCCGAAATGGTCATTCCGGTGGAGTCGCCCTGCGTGGGGAAAACGATACGCGACATATCCATTCGCAAGACTTACGGTGTTGAACCTATCATGCTTTTCAGCGGCGACCGGAAGCAACGGGGAGATTTTTCAGACGAACCCCTCGAGAGAGGCAACGTTATTATCGTTCATGGCCGATGGCGGCAGATCCGGGCCATGGCGGACGGAATTCATTTTATGCTGATAACACCAATCGAACTGGCCCACGAAGTGAAACATCCACGCCCCGCAGTGGCGCTTCTCTGTTTCGTCGGCGCCGTTGCACTGGCCGCGTCGGGCGTTCCCATCGCCCTGGGGCTTCTGACGGGGGCGCTTGCCATGATACTGTTCAGAATCGTTCCTGTCGATGAGGCCTACCGGGCCGTCGACTGGAAAACCATTTTTCTTCTGGCGGGATTGATCCCCCTGGGGGCGGCCATGAATCACACCGGCGCATCCGGGTTGCTGGCGTCGGTCATGGCGGGAATTCTGGAAGGTGCGCCACCGCTTGCAGTTTTTGTATCATTCGGTCTGCTTGCAACATTACTGGGACTGTTCATATCGAACGTTGCCGCTACGATTATTCTGGTTCCCCTGGTGATTGCCGTCGCGGCGCCGCTGGGTGTTTCGCCCCGGGCGCTCGCTCTTCTGGTGGCTCTGTGTTCATCCAACACATTTATGCTTCCCACCAACCAGGTCAACGCCCTGGTCATGTCGCCGGGAGGTTACAGGAACGCCGATTATCTCAGGGCCGGCGCGGCCGTGACGGTATTTTTCCTTGTAACAGCGGTCGCGTTTGTCTATTTCTTTCGCTGGTAATGAACGCGGGGCAACGGAATGCCCCGCCATTCCGGGAGGGTAAGATAAATAAATAAAATATTTAAGATTTAACATGCCGATGCCGAATATTCTATTAGGGTTCTTGCGTCGCTGTTTAAAACACGCATGTCGTGGATAAACACCGGCAAGATGAAAAGCGGGATGTTGTAATGAACAACCGTAATATTGGCGCCTTGAGAGCCGGTGAGATGAGGCTGGTACTGGAAAGTTCCTTGATGTTTATGGAACTTTCGGATTGTGAAGAGATATGCCTATGCACGGTTCGTTGCCTGAAGAAGTATTTTGATAAAGAGACAGCAGTGGTAGTCGCGCTCCGCCGCGACGGTGTGGAAACACTGGAAGTAAAGGCTGCGGCGGGAGAGGGCGATCCCGCAGCCGCGTTCTATCCGGATGCCGGCGGAAACAGTTTGCCGCAAGTCATAAACGATCCTTTTCAGGGAATCCCTTCAAATAGATCGCCGGTACTGTTCGCATGGCCGGCGGAAGAGCTGTTTTCATCCAGTTCGCCGCCGGTTCTTGTCGACGGCGGAAATCCCCCTCCCTTTGTGTACGCGTTTCCGCTGGTGAGCCGGGAGCGGAATCTCGGTGCCGTCATTAGCATGGCACGAAAAGAACTCTCGCCGGCCGAACAGGAGGTGACAGTGCTCCTGGCCTATTACGCCGCGACTTCCATTGCCCGGGCGGACGATGCGAGAACGCGCGAAATCATAGAGGACCATCACCAAAGCATAATGGGTGGTATTCATGACGCGGTCATGATTTTTGATGAGAACAACCGCCTTTTGTTCGCGAATCCGGCGGCCCGGAATATGTTCGGATTCGGCGATCCGGAAACGAGAGACAGGCAGCCGCTCGTCCGGCGTTTCAGCCGCGAGGCAATCGCAACCATTGAGCGGGATTTCGAAAAAGTACGCCGGGGAAAGGGGGGATACCTAAGACGGTACAGGGGATTTGGACAGGACGGCAAAGAAGTATGGATTGAGGGATTGGGTGACCTGATTTCGTATAATGATTCTTCCGCTGTCCTGGTCGTGCTCCGCGATATAACCGGCCGTGTCGAGGCTGAACAAAAGTTGCACGAGGTACAGGAAAAATACGAGCTGGTATTGGAAAGCATCGAAGAGGGGTATTTCGAAACTGATCTTGCGGGGAAACCCGCGTTCTGTAACGACGTGATACCTCGCATGCACCGAATCACCAAAGATGAGTATTTTCGAATGACGTACCGGGATTACATGACGCCCGACAGTGCAAAGATGATATCCGAGGAATTCGGAGAACTTTATAGAACAGGCGTGCCAAGGGTTTCGCGTGAATACGAGGTGACAACCGGGGACGGTACCCGCATGGTTCATGAACTTTCCGCATCGCTCATTCGAGACGCTTCAGGCAAACCGACCGGCTTCAGGGGCGTCGTGCGGGATATAACGGAGAAGAAACTGACCGAACGCGCCCTGGCCGCGAGCGAAAAACGATACCGCACTATACTGGAAAACGCGGGAACCGCCCTCATCGTTGTTGAATATGACGTTATCACGTATGCCAACGCGGAATTTGAAACCTTGTCGGGTTACTCTCGTGCTGAGATCGAAGGAAATATGACCTGGCGGGATTTTATTCATTCCGACAACCATGAACGACTCGAAGAAGAAGTTGCCCGCTACGTCCAAGATCCCTCGATCAGGATTCGCAACATCTCAGTATGTCTGGTAACAAAATCAGGCGAACCACGAGATGTTGACATCAGTATCAGCTGGATTCGCGGCACGAGATCAACCCTCGCTTCGTTCAGTGACATGACGGAATACAAAAAACTCGAGAAACAAATCATCGAGGCCCAGAAGCTCGAAGCCATCGGAACACTGGCAGGCGGCATAGCGCACAATTTCAACAACCTGCTTATGGGTATCCAGGGAAACGCCTCGCTCGTGCTCATGGATTTTGAGACGGCTCATCCACATTACGCGAGACTCAAGAAAATAGAGGAACATGTCAGGGTGGGCGCCAGGCTGACCTCGCAGTTGTTGGGATTCGCCAGAGGCGGAAAGTACGAGACCGTGCCGACGGACCTGGCGGTCCTGGTTGACAGGGTTGTACGCATGTTTGAAAGCACCAGAAAAGATATTCATATTCATCGGAAGTACGAGAATGATTTTTACCGTTCCGAAGTTGACCAGGTGCAGATCGAGCAGGTCGTTTTGAATATTCTGGTAAACGCCGGGCAGGCAATGCCGGGCGGCGGCGATATTACGATCACCATGAAAAATGTTGATCATGAAGGCGACCAGGCGGCGCCCGCGGGACCCTATGTAAGCATATCCATAGAAGACAGCGGTACGGGAATGGACACGGCGACAAAAGAACATATATTTGAACCTTTTTTCAGCACCCGGACCCTGGATCGCGGGAGGTCCGGCGGCTTGGGACTTGCGTCCGCCTACGGTATCGTAAGAAACCATGGGGGATGGATAACTGTAGACACGGAACCGGCGCGGGGTACGGTGTTACACGTATTCCTGCCGGCTTTGGCGGATAAGATAAACCTGGAACACGAACACGGCGACGTTCCTCGCATTCTTCGGGGGACCGAGCGGGTAATGATTATCGATGACGAAAAAATGGTGCTGGACGTGGGAAGCGAAATTCTGCGGACGCTGGGCTACGAGGTTGTCACTGCCGCACACGGGAGCGAGGCCCTTGACGTACTGCGACGCGATCCCCTGGCGATAGACTTGATCGTGCTTGACATGATCATGCCCGGTATGAGCGGCACAGGTGTATGAAAAAATCAGGGAAATCTCTTCGACGGTCAGAGTGCTCCTTGCAAGCGGGCACAGTCTTGACGGAGAGGCCGTGAAAAACCTCGATCACAATCATACCGGCTTCATTCAGAAACCTTTTGATGTTCAGGCGTTGTCGAAGGCGGTGCGGGAGCTTCTCGGCGGTCGTTGACGGGAAAGCTCGTCCACAACCGTGATAAAGAGAAAGATGATAAAAAAACGGACCGAGAACGTTTGTTCCCGGCCCGTTTTTTTATAAGTCCGGACTCCCGTTAGTCGTCGTCATCGTCGTAGTCGGGTGGATTCAGCGATTCCTCGGGCACTTCCGCTTCGATCGAACGGGTGATGCCCCGCGCGAGAATCCAGGAAATGAGGAAGAGCAGCACAATGGCGATGACAATGACAAGAATAGCCGTCGTCATCCAGGCGCGTGCCTCCTCATCGATTTTCTCGGCAGCCGCGATGGTTTCTTCGTTGAATTTGTCAACGTTAACCGTCAGCGCTACCCAGCCGAAGCCGCCCGGTTCGGGGAACATCCGCGAGGTATAGCTGATAGGCGCATAAGCGACGATTTTCTGGTGACCCGCGAAGGTGTACACCTTGATTCCGGAATTTCCTGCCGCCGCGTCTTCCGCGATGGCGGGCAATTCAGGATCAATAAAGCCCATGAGCGGAATATTCAGCACTTCCTCGCCCCGGCTGTTCATTTCATCCATTGTTTCCTTCGTGATCGGCGGGACGGGTGTACCGTCCGGATAGAGCCCCGCGACGTGGGAATCAATGGGATGGGAAATAACAAAACCTCTATAATCAACCATGTAAGCGTAATTTCCCGTCGACGCGTCAGCCTCGTAGACGAGCGCCGTTTCCGTGGGAATGATGTTGTCCGTGAATTTTGCCAGGTGTCGCGCATCGAGAGCCAGAGTTACCAGCCCCGAAAATCCCTGCTGATCAAAGAGCGGCGTGGCGACGCGAACGATCCCTTCAAGCCGTTTACCCGCTTCGAAAGAATCGCGGTCCACGTACCACCCGGTAACGGGCGACATGTACACCTCCGCCTTGTCAAGCTTCTGGACAAGCGAGAAGTACTCTTCCGATTTGTAGGTGGTATTGGCGGGATCGCTGACATTCACCAGCTCGGATTCGGGAACCACCTCCCCGTCGACGATTTTTACCAGTTCGTTTCCCTCACGGTCGACGAGAGCCATTTCCTTGTAAAGAGGAACGAGAATTTTTGAAACCGTTCCGTTTCTCTTTACCGGAAGAGCCTGGCGGTTCTTGTCGACGAACTCCTGATAAGCTTCAGGAGTCTCGGGAATAATCGTGGCAACCAGCGCATCCTTTTCAACCTGCCGCAGAAAATCGGCGACATTATTGGCCGTTGATACGGCCCGGGCCTCCAGGGTTTGCTGGAATTTTTCGTCGAGGGCCGAGATGGTCCTTATCTTTGACGTGTCCCCTAACTGTAAAATGCTGTTGGCGATAAAAAAAGCCATTAATACCAAGGGGATGACGATAAGCAGGAAAAAAAGTCTCGATACTGTGAAAAACTGCTTACCATTTTCATTTTTTGTCATTGTGATCTCCCCCTACCTCGTTGTGTTCTGGCGACGTGCCGGTTTAACGCACCCTTTTTATCAGCCGAAAAAGATTCTCGTGAAAGGGTTCGCGAACAGCAGCACGAGGGACACGACGAGGGCGTAAATGGCGACGGATTCGCCCATGGCCATACCGACGAGCATCGTGATGAGGATTTTTCCCTGGACGCCGGGATTCCTTCCAACGGCGCTACAGGCGCCACTTGCCGCGTTACCGATACCGAGACCCGACCCGATGGCGCCGAACCCGATGGCTATGCCCGCCGCAAGCATGGCGCCGACGGCGACGATGGCCTTGGTGTAAGGTGCACCGTCCGACGGCAATATATCGGCCGCGAAAGCGACGGGTGATGTTGCCATCACGAGAATCACTGCTGCCGCCAATCCAAAGAACAGTTTCTGATGGTTGCGTTTCATTCCTGTATCTCCTTTCTTTCTCCCATGCAGGTTTTTTATATGGTCGTGGGTTACCCGCTTCAAAGGAAGCATACACGATTCACCGTGTGTCGTCCAGTTGAGCAAAGTACATGCCAGGTTGCCGTCACAAAACCAGAATGGATTGATAATGAATAATATCGGCACATTGAAGAAAGACGGGGCGGCTGCTGTCTGGTGGAATGGAGTATACGCCGTTGAACATAACTTTCAATAAAGAAGTGCTGATTGAACAAAAAGTGAAACCGGTATAGCCGGAACGCATTGAGGCGTACGGTGTTTGCCGTATCAAATTTTATTTGATAATTAAAGACGGGACTTGTATGTAAGAGCGACACGTGAAAAGTATGAAAAATCAATGAGAGCCGGGCTCCGCTGTCGGGTCGGAGGAGACCGCCGGTCATCTCGAGATTTCCGTTGCGAGCAACAGGCGGAAGCCGGTTCTGTCGCACTGAAGGTACTATAATGAGGGAAGTTCTTTCCCTGGCCACCTATCTTGTTGTTTGGCTTCTCTGCGACCTGGTTATCGGGTTCGAAAGCGGGTTCGTCTCGCTTATGATTTCTCTCGGCGCCGCCATCGGGATTTTTTTTCTCATAGCAGTGAAAGACAAGAGTATCAACGATGATGACGATGATGATTTGTGATCAGGTCGTCTTTATGAAGCGATGAGAGTGTGATCGTGATAAAACTTCGTTCCCGTTTCAAACCCTTCGACATGCAGGTATCCGTGGCGATAGCCACGTTGTCGCTCGTGTTCCTGATTCTTCTTATGGCGTATGCGGTCAAACACGCCAGGGAGCAGGATCGGGTACGACAATTCGCGGAACGGCACACGGCTATTGCCTGCACCGTCGCAGCCGGTATCGAGGATACGATAAACGGGGTGCGTGAGCAATTGTCAATTTTTTCACGTTTTGCGGTGACGAACAGTGAAGACCAGGCGTTCCTGGAAGAAAGCATGCGGTTTCTCCTTGAAAGCACGCTGAGTCCGGTACGAGCGATTGGAATGGTGGACGCCGAGGGGGATGTACTCGCGCTGTGGCCGGCCTTCCAGACGGATAACGGGAGCGGCGGGAATGAATGGGTCCGGTATTTTCGGGATCCCGCTATATGTGGAAAGGTTGTCGACAGTTCTCTCATCCGATTCAAGAAAACCGGCGGGGACGCTGTGGGATATGCCGAGTCGGCCATCGGTATCCGCATCCCCCGGTACAATGAATACGGTCACTGTCAGGGGGCCCTTTTGGCGCTTCTCTCGCTGAATGCTCTTCTTGACCGTTATACCGGACCCCTGAGATTGGGAAAATCAACGGAGAACTGGCTTTTCGCGCGGGACGGCACGATCATGGTCCACGCGAATCCCTATGTCATAGGCCAGGAAGCGGAAATCCTGATCGAAGGAACGGCGGAGAAGTCCCGATGGCGGGAATTTCTCATGTCCGATGAAGGCAGTTGGGACGAATTCACCATTCAGGATTGCCGAGGCGAACTGATACAGGTGATTGTCGCCGTGGCGCCTATCAAAGTCGGGGATGACCGGTTGACCATCGCCCTTGTCACGCCCTACAGCGTGGTGGTCGAACTCATGCACAAGGTGTTTTTTAATATCACCGTCGGCGCCGTGGGATTGATCATTCTTCTTGTCGTGGCGGGACTTTCCGTTGGCGTTGTCGTGACGCGTCAGATGAGGTGGGAAGAAACAAAAAAGCGGCTTCAGGAACGCGAAGAGTGGCAGAGCCAGCTGGTCAGAGAAAAGAAAACCGTGGAGGGTATAATCGAGGGCTCGCCCATTC
>DSBH01000170.1 GCA_011056825.1 Deltaproteobacteria bacterium
GTAGTGCATCTGGGGGCCTGTTCGTCCACGGTGGAGCGGGACGCCGACTACCTCATGGAAAATAATTATCGTTACAGCCGAATCCTCGCCGAGTGGGCGCTTCGCCGGAAGATCCGTTTCATATACGCAAGCAGCGCCGCCACCTACGGTGACGGATCGCAGGGATTTTCCGACGTCAACAGGGTGAGCGCCGGACTTCGCCCCATTAACATGTACGGTTATTCGAAACAGCTTTTCGACCGGTGGGTGCTTTCAAACGGACTGGACGAACACGTGGCGGGCATCAAATTTTTTAATGTATTCGGGCCGAACGAGTACCACAAAGGGGAAATGCGCAGCGTGGTTCACAAGGCGTACGGGCAGGTACGGGACCGGGGACGCGTGGAACTCTTCAAATCTTATCGGGACGGTATTGAACATGGTGAGCAGAAGCGTGATTTCATTTACGTGAAAGATTGTGTGGACGTACTTTGGTGGCTTATCGAACGGCGGAACGTTCGGGGCATCTTCAACCTGGGTACAGGTCGCGCCCGTTCCTGGAATGACCTTGCGCGGGCGGTGTTCAGCGCGGCGGGCAAACCACCGGTGATAGATTACATAGACATGCCCGAATCCATCAGGGCACAGTACCAGTACTTTACCGAGGCGTCGATGGAGAAACTCCGGTCGGCGGGTTACGAGAAGCCGTTCACGTCACTGGAAGACGCGGTGACGGACTACGTGAGCAATTATCTCGCGGGAGGCCAGCGATGCCTCGAGTAGTCTGTATTATTCCCGCGCGCTACGAGTCGACGCGGTTCGCCGGCAAGCCACTGGCAGACATGGGCGGAAACCCGATGATACAAAGGGTGTACGAGCGGGTCATGCGGTGCCGGCTCATACGGGAAGTCGCCGTCGCCACCGACGACGAGAGGATTTGCCGTGCAGTCGAGGCATTCGGCTGCCGGGTGATCATGACAGCCGCGACTCATCGTTCAGGAACGGACCGCATAGCCGAAGCGGTTGACAGCATGGACCTTGAGGACGAGGATATCGTGGTTAACGTGCAGGGAGACCAGCCATTGGTTGAACCGGCACAGATTGAAGAAGTAACGGCGCCCCTGTTGCACGACGCATCGCTTCCATTTGCCACCCTTGTCTACGAAATCCGGCGGCACGAGGAAATAACCCATCCGAACGCCGTCAAGGTGGTCTTTGACCGGGATGGATTCGCGCTCTATTTTTCCCGGTCGACCATACCCTTCGCGCGGAACGACAAAGATCCCCGTTATTATAAACATCACGGCATTTACGCCTACAGGCGTTCCTTTCTTCCCGTATTCGCGGGGCTGGAAACGGGCCGCCTGGAACGAATAGAATCGCTGGAACAATTGAGGGCCATCGAGCACGGTTACCGAATAAAGGTCGTGATAAGCGAATACGATTCTCCGGAAGTGGACACCCCGGAAGAGCTCGAGCGAGCGGTTCGTGAGATGACCGGTGAATCGGGACCACGGGGTGCGTGAAAAACGAGGTATGACGACATGAGAATAATACGGTTCAAAGATGAACGGGGCGGCATGTTCTGGGGAATACCAGAGGACGAAGGTATGGAACGGGCCCGCATCATAGACGGCGACCTGTTCAGTGGAAATCCTGGAGAACGGGTCGAGCATGTGTCAAGACTGGTGGCGCCGGTTGTGCCGGAGAACATTTACGCCGTCGGGTTTAATTATCGACGCCACGCCGATGAAACGGAAACGGCATACCCGGAAGAGCCGGAAATATTCATGAAACCGACGACCAGCATCGTAGGACCGGGAGATCCGGTTCTGCTTCCACTGGCCGGGCCGGACGAGGTGGATTACGAGGGAGAACTGGCTGTTATTATAGGAAGGAAAGGCAAGAACCTGTCGACTGACCAGGCGCGTGAGCATGTGCTGGGGTATTGCTGCGCCAATGACGTAAGCGCCCGGGACTGGCAGTGGCGAAGACAGCAGCGGCAGTGGGTGAAAGGCAAGAGCTTTGATACCTTCTGTCCGTTGGGACCGTGGATCGAGACCGGCGGGGCGGGGTTTGATCCGGCCGGCCTGCGGATTCAGACGTTCCTTAATGACCTGACAGTCCAGGACGGAGTCACAGGGGACATGATCTTCGGCGTTTTCGAGCTTGTCAGCAGACTGAGCCGGTCGGTAACCCTGACACCGGGGACGGTTATTCTGACGGGTACGCCGGAAGGAGTTGGATATACAAGGAAACCGCCGATTTTTCTTCGCCCGGGAGACCGTGTTTCGGTGCGAATCGAGGGACTGGGAACGCTGACAAATCCCGTCGCGTCGGAAGGGGATTTACAAGGTGCAGCCGGCGAGTAATGATACGTTAGTGAAACGCCGACGAGGCGTCGATACCGCCGGAAAACAGGGTAAAAGCATCAACAGTCGTGAACGACGGAGGGGCGTTGATTCAGTAAGAAATCGGCGGACATGGATCGAGAACGCCTATACGAAGATGAACGGGCACTTCGGTGATCTTCACTGGTGGCCGGCAGAAACGCCGTTTGAAATGGCAGTCGGCGCGATCCTGACGCAGAACACGGCGTGGACGAATGCGTCACGGGCCGTTGAAAAACTTCGCGGAGCGGGATTGCTTGATCCCTCCAGTCTGTACCAGGCAGAACGGCGGCATATAGCGGAAGCGGTGCAACCGGCCGGTTTTTATAATATAAAGACGGACAGGCTGACGGCGTTCGTGGATTTTCTTCATGAACGCTACGGAGGAACCATGGAGGCCATGTTCGACGAGGAAACCGGCAGGCTGAGAGAGCTCCTGTTATCGGTGCGCGGCATCGGCAAGGAAACGGCTGACAGTATCCTGCTCTACGGCGACAACCGCCCCGTTTTCGTGGTGGATGCCTATACGAAACGAATTCTGGAAAGGCACGGCGTGGTGGATCAGGGCCGGGCATATGATGAGGTTCAGAGGTTATTTGCAGACAATTTGCCCTGTGAGGCCGCGCTCTTCAACCAGTACCACGCACTTCTGGTAAACACGGGGAAAATGTTCTGCAGGCGATCGCCGCGATGCGGAGGATGTCCGTTGCGGGATGTGTGAACCGCTCCTGATGTTTCACGTGAAACATATTTACAGAAGAGTAATCGTGATTTCCCGGTTCTGCCTGGGACCATCGAATTCGCAGAGAAAAATATTTTGCCAGGTGCCCAGCATCATTTCACCCCGCAGAAGGGGTATGGTTTCAGAGGGCCCGACGATTCCGGCCTTGATATGGGCGTCGCCGTTTCCGTCGACGCGGTCGTGAAGCCAGTTGCCTCGCGGCACCAGATGTTGCAGGCATGAAACCACGTCGATGCCGATGTTGGGATCCCAGTTTTCCTGGATCATGATAGCCGCGGTCGCGCCGCGCACGAAAATCGAACAGAGCTGAAATGACGGATCGCTGCGGGAGATTACCTCCCGTACCGGAGGTGTTATGTCGACCAGTTCTTCGCGCCTGGTTGTTGTAACGGTGATACTCGTCCTCATATTCTGTTCCTTTTCCGCCGCACAGACCTTCAGGGCATAGCGCCGTATTTTTTCAGTTTCTTGTGCAGGGTTCTCCTGGTGATGCCCAGTCGCCGTGCGGCTTCGCTCTTGTTTCCTCCCGCCGACTCAAGAGTTGAGAGAACGGCCTTTCGTTCCAGATCTTCCAGTGGCTCCGTCGAAACACTGTAACTCCGGTCGTTGTGAGACGGCTGAGGGAGAGCGAGATCGTCCTCGGTGATGTAGTCGGTTCGTGCCATGACGACGGCACGCTCGACGACATTCATCAATTCCCGCACATTGCCCGGCCATGAGTGTTGCATAAGGCAGTTCACGGCACGGGGCGTAAAACCATGGATAGTGCGGTGGTTTCTGGTCGCGAAATCTTCGAGAAAACGCTGTGCCAGAAGGGGAATGTCTTCCGCGCGTTCGCGGAGGGTCGGAAGGGTGATCTGTACCACGTTGAGGCGGAAATACAGGTCTTCCCGAAGACGGCCGTCTTCGACTTCCTGCCGCGGGTCCCTGTTGGTGGCCGCGATGATGCGCACGTCCACCGGGATCGGCGTGGCACCGCCCACCCGGACGATTTCACGCTCCTGCAATACCCGTAACAGCTTGACCTGCATCGCCGGCGACATGTCGCTCACTTCGTCGAGGAATAAACTGCCGCCATCCGCCTGCCTGAAGGTGCCCTCCTTGCGCCGGTCGGCACCGGTGAAGGCACCTTTTTCGTGGCCGAACAATTCAGAGGCGAGCAGCGTATCCGTCAGGGCGCCGCAGTTAATCTTTATAAAGGGTCCTTCACGACGGCGGCTGTTGTAATGAATGGCACCCGCGACCAGCTCCTTGCCCGAGCCCGATTCTCCCGTTATGAGAACGGTGGCGTCGGAAGGCGCCACGCGGGCCACCGTTTCCATCAGTTTTACCATGGGTTTGCTCCGGCCGATGATGGCGCCGCTGTCGAAACGGGTCCCCAGCTGTTCCCGGAGCAGGACGTTTTCTTCACGAAGCCGGTGGTGTTCAGTGGCCCGTTCCAGGACGATCCGTACTTCATCAAAATCAAGGGGTTTCGTCAGATAATCATAGGCGCCTTTTTTCATGGCTTCCACCGCCGATTCAACGGACGAATAGGCCGTCATGATGATAACCGGTATAGCCGGATTGACGCGTCGTATCGCCGGCAGCGCCTCGAGTCCCGAGACGCGGACCATACGGACATCCATCAGGATCAGGTCATAGGGGCGCTCGCGGACCAGCTCGAGGGCCGTGTCCCCGTCATCGGCTTCTTCCACGGCGTACCCCCATCCTGAGAGGAGCGTTTTCAACATGATGCGATGCGCTCGGTCGTCATCGACAACCAGGAGTGTGCCGTTCGTTTTCATGACCGTGACCTCGCATCTTCTACCGAGGGAATGGTAAAACTCACAGTGGTTCCCCGTCCTGTCTCGCTTTCGACATTCATGGTTCCTCCGTGAGCTTCAACTATTTTGTGCACGATCGCGAGTCCAAGCCCCGTACCCGACGGCTTGGTGGTGAAGTAGGGATCAAATATTTTTGACAGGTTTTCTTGATCGATGCCCCGACCCGTGTCGGCAACAGTTATGGCGACTCCTCCGTCGTCCTGCGATGCACTGACCCGTAGCCGGCCACCTGCGGGCATGGCTTCAACGGCGTTGAGATACAGGTTGAGCAATGCCTGGTTCAGGCCGTCCGAATCCACGTCGATTTCAAGGTTGTCCCCGGGCAGGCTGGTTTCGACGATGATGTTATGTTCACGCGCCCTGCCTTCAATCATATCGAGCGACCGTCTCACCAGTGCCGGAATGGAAACGGTTGAACTCCGCACACTGACGGGTCTGGAAAAATCCAGGAGTTGGCCCACCACCCTGTTCAGACGGTCCACTTCTTCGATCATGACCTCGGCGGTGCGCCGGTCTTCCGGGGCATCCGGGCAGCGGTCCCTGAAGTAGGTGGCGAATCCCTTGATGGTGCTCAGTGGATTGCGGATCTCGTGGGCGACGCCCGCAGCCAGCCGGCCCACGGATGCAAGCCGGCGGCTCCGGTCGATTTCATTCTGCAACCGCTTTACTTCCGTCAGATCCCGAATGATAACGACATAACCCATGAAAACGCCGTTTTCCGCCATTGATGTGGCGATGACGTCGAGGTCGATTGACCTTCCGTTCGGCAGGAAGCACGAGATTTCACCCTCGATAACCGTGTGCCCGTTCGACAGCTTTTCGAGACTGCTCGTAAGTTGTGCCGGCAGTACATCCGGAGCGTTCCGGCCAAGCGCCTGCGAGGCCGGAATCTGTAAAATTGATTCCGCGGCCTGGTTGAGGGATGTTACGGAACCGGACGCGTCGGTAGCGATGACGCCTATGGGGATATGTTCCACCAGGTTTTCGGAAAAGGTCCTGATCCGGGACAGAGTCGCGCGGGTCTGTCGGTATCCCTGAAGGATCAGGAGCGTGGTGACACCCAGAAACCCGATGAGAAGCAGGATCAGTGCCATGACAACGGTGACACGGGCATCGGCTTTCAGGGCCGAGGCGACAGGCTTGCGGTCTAGCCCCACGAAGATCATGTATGCCGGTTGCTGTGATTCCGTTCTTCGAAAAACATCGTCAGGAATGGCGCCTTCCCGCGTTCCGGCGATTCGGCCGGAAGCAGGCGAAAAATAGCGGAAAACCTCAAAAATGTCATCGCGTTCTCTTCCTTCAGGCCTGCGGTAGTAGAGGCCCCGGGAGGCCGCTATTGCCCGAAGGTCGAGTTCGCGACCGCGATACCGCCCGATTTTCGCCGGATCGTTGTGCGCGATTATGCGGCCGTTCATGTCGGTGACAATCAAGTGCGCGATGTCCGGCTGTTGGGCTGTCTCAACGACAAGTGCCTGAATATTGGACAGATCGATTGCCGTTTGCGACCGCCCCGCGCGCGCGCCGGCTTCAATGGAACGGATCAGGGCGGCGCCCTTTTCGGCGAGGAGCTTGGTCATGGCCGTACGCTGTTGCTCGATGCTGTAAAAGGCCATCAGGATTACAATGGGCAACAGGATGACCACCGTTCCAATAATGATCCACGGGGAAACCGTGATCCAGGTGCGAGCTTTTCGCGGCGCCGGTTTTTTCATGCGTGTACGAACCTCTCTATACCTGCTGAACGGGGCGATTTCCTTTACGATACTCAGGCTTTACAATGCCGGGTATTCAATTTTATGAATAGCAAAGTCGATGCCATGAAACCGCCATCAACGGTAAGACAGCAATCGCCGGACAATCGGTCTGTCCGGGATTACGTCCGCGTTCCCGATCCGGCTACATTGTATACACCTGTATATCATAACTGGATACATAGTAGCCAGTATTTTTACGCTTTATCCTGTACGCGGGCGACCCACCCGGGATCACGCAGGGCGGGACGCCGATGGAAAGGGACTTGGCATAACCATTGCTAATTCTCAATAAAAGTCGGCAAAGTCCGGCGAACAGTGCGCCGTACGGAAGGCCGCGGACGGTCGAACAGTGAAGACGACACGGTAACGGCAGAAACCGAAGCGGGCAGAACCATATTTGACGAGACGATATGAAGAAGGAGGTCAACATGCATACAGCACGACAGAGACGAACAGGGATGTTTCCGGGGACCGCCGTTTTTCTGGCCATTGGACTGGCCCTCATTGCGGGAGTGATGGCTTTCGGTGTCGCTCCGGGCGCTGTCGCCGCAAGTGAAGCACAAGCGGCGGCCGCGGAGGCGTCCACGTACAGCGTGCCCCCGTCCTTTACCGACATCGCTGAGCATGTTAATCCCTGTGTCGTGAATATCAGTACGACAAAGGTTGTCAGTGGGGGCGACATGTATCACTTCGGAGCTCCTTTTCAGGGATCTCCCTTCGAGCGGTTCTTCGGAGGTGACGAATTTTTCAAGCACTTTTTCGGCGACCGGCCGGGCAGGGAATACCGACAACGCAGCCTGGGATCCGGCTTCATCATCAGCAAGGACGGTTATCTTTTTACGAATAATCACGTCATAGAACGGGCCGACGAAATTACGGTCCGCCTTTCAAACGGGAACGAATACAGCGCCGTCGTCAAGGGCAGCGACAAAAACACCGACATCGCCCTTCTCAAGATCGACGCGGACGAGAAACTGCCCGCGGCAACCCTGGGAAAATCGTCTGAACTGCGGGTCGGAGAATGGGTCATGGCGATCGGGAACCCCTTTGGACTGTCACAGACGGTGACCGCGGGCATCGTCAGCGCCACGGGGCGAGTCATCGGCGCCGGTCCCTATGATGATTTTATTCAGACCGATGCCTCCATTAATCCCGGTAACAGCGGTGGTCCGCTGTTTAACATGGCCGGCGAGGTAGTCGGCATCAACACGGCCATCGTGGCACAGGGGCAGGGCATCGGGTTCGCCATTCCCATTGATATGGCGAAGGAAATTCTTCCCGCTCTGAAACAGGAAGGGCGGGTCACCCGTGGCTGGCTGGGCGTGTCTGTCCAGGACGTGACAAAGGAAATTGCCGACAGCCTGGGACTGAAGTCTGAAGACGGCGTATTGGTGGCCCACGCTTTCGAGGGTGATCCTGCCGCCGAAGCGGGCATCATGAGCGGCGACGTGATTATTTCAATTAACGGGGAGCCCGTTACAGATACCCAGGAACTGCTCCGTGTCGTAGCGTCGATACCGGTTGACACCGAAGCGGACATCGGTGTTGTCCGTGAGGGAGCGGAAAAGCATTTTACCGTCGTGGTCAAGGAGCGGCCGGATTCGAAAACCCTGGTCAGCCAGGATAAAAAAGAAGACCAGTTCGGTATGACCGTCCAGGCTATCACGCCTGACATGGCCTTGCATTTCGGCCTGTCCGATACGGGCGGTGTGATTGTAACGGATGTGGAACCCGGCAGCAGGGCCGGCGAGGCGGGCATTCAGCCGGCGGATATTATCGTGTCGGTCAACAACATACACATCGAAACCATGGATAATTACCGGGATGCCATCGCGAAAGCCGATACGGCCAAGAGCCTGCTTCTGCTCATCAAGAGGCAGGATGCGCGGTTCTTCGTCGTGATAAAACCCTGATTTATCGAGAAACCGGGAAGGCGGCCGTCGGGCAAGCTGCCCGTGCGGCCGTCGGCCGCACGAATCGGGTGCTACACTGATTACGATTTTTATTGCTCTAGACGATTGGTCATGGTATCAATCATCCCCGAGACGTGGCGTGATTGCACAGATGGAACA